>NZ_JAGGQX010000045.1:0-51622 GCF_018613095.1 Bacillus sp. ISL-75 | reverse complement strand
TGATCGCTAGATGGCTGTCCATCGCACCTAAAGTATTACTGCTTGATGAACCCACGAGAGGTGTGGATATTGGGGCAAAGACTGAAATACATAAAATTGTTTCGAAGCTTGCCGAAAATGGCTTGGCAGTTTTAATGATTTCATCTGAGCTTCCAGAAGTTTTAGGAGTAAGTGATCGAATCCTCGTCATGTGCGAAGGAAGGTTAACAGGAGAACTTTCGAGAGAAGAAGCCACACAGGAAAAAATTATGTACTTAGCTACTAGGGGGGAGTAAAGAAAATGAGGGGAAATACTCAAACAATATCACAAAGAGAAAGCCTTCATGTTGGGAAGGTACTTCACGGATTATGGAATCGATTAGGTATGATCATGATTTTAATCTTATTATGTGTGGTCCTTTCTTTTACCGCGCCTAATTTCTTAGAAACGGCTAATATGTTAAATGTATTAAAGCAGGTTTCCATCATTGCTGTGCTAGCTGCTGGAATGACAATTGTGATATTAACTGGTGGAATTGATTTGTCGGTCGGGTCAACAGTTGCTTTATCCGGTGTTATTTCAGTTATGGTCTCTTCAGCAGGAGTTAACCCCGTCATTGCCATGATATCAGGTGTGGCTGTAGGGTATGCAGTAGGACTAATAAATGGATTTTTCACTGCTAAAACAAAATTACCAGCATTTATTGTTACATTAGGTAGTTTCACCTATGTTCGAGGTCTTGCTTATGTCATTAGTGGTGGTTATCCGATTGTCTTACAAAATGAAACGTTCAAATTCATTGGGGGCGGAGCTATTTTCGGAATACCAACTCCTATCTATATCATGGTTTTTGTTTATATCGTTATGTTTTATGTTTTAAAGTATACCATGTTTGGCCGCCATATCTATGCCATTGGTGGAAATGAAGAAGCAGCACGATTAACAGGGATTAAGGTGGAGAAGTCATTAATTAATGTGTATTCCATCAGTGGATTATTAGCAGGTTTAGGTGGGGTCGTTTTAGCTGGCAGGTTGTATTCTGGTCAACCAACTGCAGGACAAATGTATGAGTTAGATGCAATTGCCGCGGTTATTTTGGGTGGAACTAGTCTAACAGGCGGTAAAGGAAAGATACAAGCAACGATCATTGGGGTATTAATTATGGGCGTGATTAGTAATGGCTTAACTCTAATGGACGTTAACTATTATTGGCAGCTTGTAGTCAAAGGTGGAGTAATTGTTGCCGCAGTTTTATTAGATCGTTTACGTGGAAATAGTGCAGCTTAATTCTCATCAAGGAACATCACATATGAATTTCAAATCTATTAAATGGGGTGTGATTTAAACTGAAGAAAAAGTTTAGTATTCTATTAATCTGTTTGACGGTCTTATGTTTGCCATTAACAACTAACGCATTTGCAGAGGATCCAGGTTATTATAATGAGCCGTTTCGTAACCAATTTCATTTTTCTCCAGAAGCTAACTGGATGAACGACCCAAATGGAATGGTTTACTATGATGGGGAATATCATCTTTTTTACCAGTACTATCCTTATGGAACAACGTGGGGACCGATGCATTGGGGTCATGCCGTTAGTACTGATTTAGTAAACTGGGAACATCTTCCTATTTCCTTATCTCCTGATGAAAATGGGGATATCTTCTCGGGAAGTGCGGTTATTGATTGGAACAATACGGCGGGATTTGGTAAAGAAGCAATGGTTGCAATCTTTACTCATTCTGGGGAAAAGGGACAAGTTCAAAGTATTGCGTACAGCAATGATAAAGGAAGAACATGGAAAAAGTATGAGGGTAATCCTGTTATGCCGGATGCCCCGATTCCTGACTGGCGCGACCCAAAAGTTTTTTGGCACGATGAGACAAATCAATGGGTGATGTCTCTAGCTGCGAAGGATAGAGTGATGTTCTATACTTCTCCAGATTTGAAACATTGGAAATATGCAAGCGAGTTTGGTCCTGACGGCGGTATTCAAGCAAATGGACAGCATGGTGCTTACTCGTATACCTTGTCACCTCAAAAGGGCGGATCTTTTACGCTAGAAGGGGATATCACTCTTGTTGAAAAAAATGGTCGAGAAGGAGCAGGAGGGGTTGTTTTTCGCTCAAATAAAGACGCAACCAGCGCATATATGGCAAAAGTGGATGCTGAAAAAGATCTCGTAACGCTAAGTAAAATCGATCAGGGAAAGGTAACTGATATTGCTTCAAAGTCAATGACTCTCGAAACTTCCCAAACTTATCATGTAAAGGTGGAGGCAGAGGCAAGCCATTTAATAGTCTCCCTCAATGGTAAACAAGCTGTTGAAGGAACAGATTCATCCTTTGAAAATGGGCAGTTTGGATTAACGGCATGGAATTCTACCGCTGCGTTTCGTAATGTGGAATTTATGAACAAAACCAACTTTGTGACGAACTTGTCTGGATGGAAAACAGTAAATGGTACATGGAATGATACAAATGATGGTAAAAGTGGAAGCGCTGACAGTGATGGATTTATTATGAGTGAAGATCAGGGAGATCAATTTAGTTACGAGACAGAAATCACCATTGTAGGTGATAAGGGTGGTTCAGGTGCTCTTGTATTCCGCGCTGATGCAGATGCTAAGAATGGATATGTTGCTAGCATGGATGCCTTAACTGATACAATCAAGCTAATGAAGCTTGAAAATGGAACTGCCACTGTAATTGCGGAAAAAAATACTAAGATCGATACGGATCAAAAATATCGACTGAAGGTAAAAGCAGCTGGTGATCAAATCAAAGTATATGTAGACGATAATCTTATTCATGATGTAAATGATGCAACCTTTTCAAGCGGTTTGTTCGGTTTGCATGTTGGGAACTCTTCTGCATTGTTCCAAAATGTTAATACAGGCAAATATATTGTGACAGACGCAAAGGAAATTGAAAATCACGATTTTGAAACAGGAGATTTGACTGGCTGGAAAGCGGTAAGAGGAGATGCGTTTACAAACGATCATGTGAGCGACACGACATCATATTGGGGTGGTTCCTTTGATCAACAAGGAAAATACCATTATTGGGGGTTTTCTGATAAGCATAAAGGAGACGATGCAACAGGAGAAATGCATTCTTCTTACTTTAAGCTAAGCGGTTCAGGTGAAATAAATCTATTAATTGGCGGCGGGAATGACATTACTAATCGCTATGTTTCCTTAGTAAGAGCTTCCGATGACAAAGAATTAATTCATCAAGCAAATACAAAATTTGCTAATGAACAGTATCGCCGTTATGTGTGGGACGCGTCCAAGTATGTAGGAGAAGTAGTGTATATTAAAGTGGTCGATAATGCTACAGGGGGCTGGGGCCATATTAATATTGATGATGTTAACGTGTATAATACAGGTAACATGCCTGCACAAGTTGACAATGTAGCACAAGAACAAGAATCTCAGGTTGCAGAACAAAGAGATAACGGAAAGTTAACTGACTGGAATACAGTGACAGGTGACTGGGTAGCGTCTACTTACGGAAGTAACAATGGTATATGGGAGTGCCCTGCATTATTTCAACTTCCGGTGGACGGAAATCCGAACAACAAAAAATGGGTGTTACAAGTAAGTATCAATGATGGTGCACCAGCTGGCGGCTCAGGTATGCAATACTTTGTCGGTGATTTCGATGGAAAAACATTTAAAAGTGAAAACCCGCCTCAGCAGACATTGTGGTCTGACTACGGTGCAGATTTTTATGCAGGGGTAGAATGGAGCGGGATTGAAGGTAAAAACGGGGAGAAGTATTGGCTTGGCTGGATGAGCAACTGGCAGTATGCAAACAATACACCAACTACGACATGGAGAAGTTCTACATCGCTACCTAGGGAATTAGAGTTAACGAAAACGACAGAAGGGCTTCGTTTAAAACAAACACCAATTTCTTTGCAAGGAATCCGCAAGCATCAAGAGAAAACAGCGTTTGAGAATAAGACAATTTCCGGAAATAGTAATCTTCTTTCAGGAATTACCGGAGATACTTTTGAAATCATTGCGGAATTTGATGTTTCCGGTACAAAAGCAACGGAGTTTGGACTCCAGGTTCGTAAAGGAAGTACGGAACAAGCTACAATCGGTTATGATGTAAGTAGCCAGAAACTATTTGTTGACCGAACGAATTCCGGAGGCTTTAACTTTGGACAGAATGTAAAAGGAAAGCACACTGCCCCACTGAGTTCAACAGATGGAACGGTAAAAATGCATATTTTCTTAGATCGCTCCTCTGTTGAAGTGTTTGGAAACAATGGTGTAAGCGTTATTACTAATCAACTGTTTCCGCTGCCGTCAAGCAACGGTTTAGAGCTTTATAGTAAGGGCGGAGAAGTCAAATTAAAATCGCTTAATATTTACCCATTGAAGTCCATTTGGGGAAAGAGCCCTGTTCATACAAAAATGTCAGGATGGACAACAGTTAATGGTCTTTGGGCCGATACGATTGCCGGAAAGCAAGGCCAAAGTCAAGGAGATGCGTTTATTCTTTCAAACGAAAAAGGCAGTGATTTTACGTATGAAGCGAAAATTAAAGTACTTGATACTGATTCCCACCCAAGCGATCCATCCAAAGATACAGTTGGAAATCCAATCGGTGCCGGCGCGTTAGTATTCCGCTCTGATGCAGATGCGAAAAATGCCTATGTTGCAAATGTTGATGTTCTCAACAACACGGTAAAACTAGTTAAGTTTGCCGATGGAAGAGGCAACGATCTCGCTGTTTACAATGACAATGGAAAACTACAATTAAAAGCAAACACAGATTATCACCTGAAAGTTGTTACAAAAGGTGAAAGTATTAAAGTTTATCTGGATGACAAGCTTGTCATTGAGGCAGCGGACAATGCATTTAAAGAAGGCTATGCTGGATTAAATGTATGGCACTCTACAACTGTGTTCAATCAGATTAACTACAATTCTAAAAAACAATAATAGCAATGAGGCACCTGTACAGGCTATCGATTCATTTGATAGCCTGTAAGATGAAAAGGATATTGAGGTCCTATGTTTCTAACAAATCATATTTGCACCAGAACCAAAATATGGAGCAACTAATGGCATAAAAATAAGTTTTGAAAATTTACAAGCCCTAACAGGAAAATTATTGATTTTTATCAAATTAATGGGAGGACAATATGGAAACAAATAAATCTATTCAAAAGCCATATTCAAAAGAACGACGGAACTTTGTAGTAGGATTATCTGTTTGGTCATTAGCATTTTTAAGCGGTTTTCCTTTTAAGGCAAAAGAAGTAAGCGCTCTCACCCCTCAAACTATGACACTTAACCCAGTAGATTATGGAGCAAAGTTAAATGACCCCAGTTTTACTCGCAACGCAGAAATTATTAATGATCTTATTAATTCAATGCCTCCATCTGGAGGAGTCATTGAATTACCAGCAGGAGACATGTGGCTCTCAGACTCAATTAAAATTAATCGCTCTTATGTGACAATCAGAGGCGTTAATCCAGGTACACGTTCGGTTGTCGATCCCGAGTCTCCAGGTGGAGGAAGTAAACTTTTATTAGGTGAGGGATGTACAATAGGTATCCTTTCTGAAAGAAGCGCCACTGGAAGACCACGAGTATCTGCGATTCAACTGGAAAACTTTTTTATTAAAGGTCTTGGAACAGAAAGAGGTCAAACTGCTGTTAGTATCGACCAAGATAATGATGCAGTTCATATTATTGGTATTTCAACTATGAGCGTAGATACAGGTTTAAGATTAACTGGACCTGACGCATGCATTGTAAGAGGCTGTTGGATTTCAGAAGTTCGTAATGGACTTCTTGTGAAGAGTTCTTCTCAGCAATTATTAGTAGCCAATAACCACTTTGGAGCACAACCGGAAGGAAAAAGTGTATCTTTACAAAATCCTAAGTGGGCAAATATTGTAGGTAACAACATCTATCCTGATGGATATACATGTTTAGAAGCTATAGACGCCGAAAACTGTACGTTTTTAGGAAATAATATCCAAAGCTTCTACAATGGTGCTGTTATTATTAAAGGATATGGAAATTTGTTTTCTGGGAGAGTGCAAGCGTGCAAAGTCAAAAAAGATGATGTATATGTCTGGGCACCGGACCCTATGAGGCGTGATAATCTTTATGGACTGATTCATGTTGATGGAGATGATAATCATATCACTGCGTCAACTGTCTATTCTGACCAACCAGAAGATCACACTCGTATCTTAATTATGGGTGGTAATAGAAACTGGGTGACTAATACCAAGATTTGTGGTGTTTCTTCGCAGCGAAAAGTTGTAGTCAATGGTACATGTATGGATACACGTATTGTTCATTCTGCGCCATTGTCTGAGATAGATAAAGCTGATTCAAATGCAACAGTCGTTTGGTAATTTATTGCTCTGCTATTACTCTATTTCACAATAGCAGAGCATACCTATAAAATACGTCTTTCGTGGAATCACAACCTCGCTCGTGTTTGGATGAAGTTTTTTTAAATCGAATGCATTCATCTTACCAATATCATAAACTATCCAAAGAGTACAAAAGATCTATAAATCTTCTCCCCAATTTTGGGCGCTTTATTCTTAGGAATTGGAGCAGAAATAAACCATTCTGAAAAGAACAATAAATGTCTAAAAAAGAATTACAAGATTTAAACTACTAGGAGGAAAATATGATGCAAAATATCGGAATTCCAGGGTTAATACTTATCTTAACAATCGCGCTTATCATTTTCGGCCCTTCTAAATTACCGGAAATCGGAAGAGCATTTGGCTCAACTTTAAGGGAATTTAAAAAGTCTACTAGAGAGATTGTGACAGATGATCTAAATGAAGAGACATCTAATAAAAAAGAAAAATGAGATAAATAAATTAAGAGGAGATGTAGATCCGTCTTACATCTCTTTTTTTATGGAGTGAGTATGTTGGAAGATCGAGACATGCACATAGTTCAACACTTGGAAGAGCTGCGCAAACGTATTATCATTACTTTCCTCGTCTTTCTGCTGTTTTTAGTGATGGTATTTGTATATGTTCAAGATATTTACCATGTATTAGTCAAAGATTTGCCATTCAAGCTAGCGCTGCTAGGACCAAGTGATATCTTAGTCGTTTATTTAATGATAGCCAGCGTCGTTGCCATTGCAGCTACTATACCAGTTGGTGCGTACCAAACATGGCTGTTTGTACGTCCGGGATTAACACCAAAAGAGCGTAAAGTTACAATCGCTTATATCCCAGCACTATTCATCTTATTCGTATTAGGAATTAGTTTTGGTTACTATATTCTATTACCTCTTGTACTAAATTTTTTAATGTTGTTATCAAACGACATGTTTAATACGTTTTTTACAACAGAGAAATATTTTCAATTTTTGCTTCACATGACATTGCCTTTTGGATTTCTGTTTGAACTACCCGTTGTCATTATGTTTTTAACAAGCTTAGGAATTATCAATCCGTACCGTCTGCAAAAAATCCGAAAATATGCCTACTTCATATTAATCGTCGTTTCAATTTTGATTACGCCACCAGATTTTCTATCAGATATCCTTGTAAGTATACCTTTATTACTCTTATATGAAGGCAGTGTCAGTTTATCAAAATTCGTATATAAACGACAGCATAGGGCTAAAGAAGGTAATAAAGATGCATACGAATCTATTTAAAAACAAGAAAAAGGGTTGGAGTTAAAAAGCGGATTAATGAACTGTTGATTGAAAATAGAGTTGTTCCGTTAAAGGGCCATTTAATTGAATAAAATTCTCAAAAACACTGGATATATATTATAAAAGGAATTTTATATAAATTCAGAGAATATAACTATATCTTTTGGAAAATGGGAGATGGAACAGTGAATTATTTTATTTTAACGGGTGCTTCAAAAGGTATAGGAGAATCTCAGAAAAGCTGCAGGAAAAGCACGAATTCGTAAGGCTTTACTTCCAGCTATATCAAGGAAAAAGTAGTTTATGAACAAACACACTAAATTGATAGGAGAATTTATTTATGGCTAGTAAAAATTATTACGACGTAACAGAGTGGCCTGTCGGTAATCCGTATGAGGATATTGGTGAGGTAATCAATAGCATTATAGCAGATATTAAAAGTAGGCAAACAGACACTGATGTGAATAAAGGCGGAAAGCCGGGTGCGGTTATCTATATTCCACCGGGAGATTATCATCTTGGCAGTCAAGTAGTTATAGACATCAGTTATCTTAAAATTATGGGTTCTGGACACGGGTTTACATCTTCGAGTATTCGTTTTAATACTTCTGAGAATAAATGGGCGGATTTGCATGAATTGTGGCCGGGAGGAAGTCGCATACTCGTAGATATTCCCCTAGAAGTAAATGACGAGGAATATAAAGGAGCTGCATTTTATGTTGAACGAAGTGGAAATCCCCGAATAAGTTCGGTAGAGTTTTCTGACTTTTGTATTGATGGTTTGCATTTTATTGAAGATGGTTCAGGAGAAACAAATCCGGAAAACACATACACTAACGGGAAAACGGGTATTTTTGTTGCAAGTGCTTGTGACTCATTCCGGATTACAGGCATGGGGTTTGTGTATTTAGAGCATGGAATTACTATTTATCATGCAGATGCACTGACTATACATGATAATTTCATAGCTGAATGTGGTAACTGTATAGAACTACGAGGTTGGGGACAGGCTTCAAAAATAACCGATAACTTGATAGGAGCCGGTTTTAAAGGATATTCAATTTACGCTCAAAATTTTGGTGGACTTTTGATTACAGCGAATAATGTTTTTCCACGAGGTGCGAGCAGTATCTATTTTGATGGTGTGACACGTTCCAGTATCACAAATAATAGACTTCATTCATTTTATCCAGGAATGGTGGTATTCAGGGAAAATTGTTCGGAAAACTTGGTTTCTTCAAATCACTTTTTACGTGACCATGAACCTTGGACTCCTTTTGTGGGAATAGACAATGGTTTAGATGATTTGTATGGTCTCCTCTATATCAGTGGCAATAATAATTCTGTAATTGCTAATCACTTTTCTGAAGTAATTAATACTCAGAACATCAAGCCTGTAGGTGCAACACCTGTAATCATACGTATTGTTTCGGGTAATGGAAATTATATTTCTAATAATCATGTTGTTGCCACGGAGGTTCATGCCAAGATAAGTGATTCTTGTTTCTCTGCGCAAGTAGACGCTTTGTTGACTACCGAAGCATCAGAGCCGCTTACCGTAACAACAGTATTGGTAGAAAAAGAATCGCTTCAAAATACGATTCTTGATTCGGGAAGTGATGCACAGGTTGTTATGGACAAAACTGTAAATGCATTCAGAGCCACTCCAACGCCAGGAGCATAAATAATATATTCAACTATGTTTTTGTGGTAGTTTTTGTTCCAAAGTTTCCAATTGCAAGTCGGACACTTGAATTATTTCGTTTGTCATTTAATTTTTGGGGTGCTTCCTAGCGATGGAAGTGCCTCTTTTTATAGTGTTTCCCATATTTGGATAAATGCCAATAAAGTAGACAGAAAAAAGGAATGTTTCTTTAGGAAGACTGCCAGAAAATGTCTTCTTTTAAGTTTGGAGAAAGCATGACAATGGCAGAATGAGGTCTTCTAGGATTATAAAACCCTTCAATATATTCGAAACAAGCCAGTTTTACTTCTTTTAACGAAGTAAATTTTTTACGGTTCAGTTCTTCTTTCTTCATATATTTGAAAAAAGGTTCTATTACTTTACTGCATTATCCCAGGGATAAGCGAGCTTTGAATAAGATGGAACGATGGCTAAATGGTCTTGTAATTGACGGAGTTCAGAAGAAAGGTACTGTAAGCCTCTATCTGTCTTTTCCATAAAAAAATCCTTTAATAATGGATTGGAGGCAGTAATCCATCCAAATCCAAAATAAAGGACAAACCCATGGATAAGATACACGAAAAACTGCATTTGAGCAATGGGCATCGCCGATTTCCAATGAATTATTTACGGAACAGGTCCAGCTCCATACCACCGATGGGCGGCGTTCCGGCAAACCAAGTCCGGCATCAAGCTTCATCTGCGGCTCGTGTTCATGGAAAATGGCTGTTCCTACCCCGATCAGGCGGTCTTGACGAACGCCAAGGAACACGATCGCGGCCAACTGGAAGTGCTGGTTGATGACAAGGAATGCATGTATGTGTTCGACCGCGGCTACTTTCATTGAAAAAGGTAGAATCATAGAGGAGGGATTCCATGACGAATTAATTAGGCGTAAGGAGTATCTTGAAGCTATACCATTCACAGCGCGGTAATGAGATGTGTCAGTTCATAAAGGTAAAAGGACAAAATTAGTTAACTTAAAGAAGAAAACCAATTTTTATTGACAATATATTCATGATCTTCAAATCGACGATATAATTGATATAATAGCTTACTAAAAATTTAGACACTTGTTATAAATTCCGACTAAAAACATTTTATTAAGGACTAGGGGGATTCATATGGGTAATTTCAAAATGGTATGTTTGGATATTGATGGAACATTGCTGAATTCCAGGCATGAGATTTCTGACAAAACGAAACAAGTCATTCAGAATGTTGCAAATCAAAAATATATTCCAGTCATCTTAGTTTCTGCAAGAATGCCAAAAGGTATGTTGTCCTTACAGAAAGAGCTAAATATTGTTCAGCCGATTATTTGTTACAGCGGTGCTCTTATTTGGAATCATGGTGATCTGCAATTGAACATTACGATACCAGTTTCAGATGTAAAGAAGGTGTATACTATTGTCAAAAACTTAAGCATCCATATCAGTTTATACAAGGATGATTAATGGTATATAGAAGAAATGGATGAATGGGCAAAACAAGAGAGTGAAATAACCAGTATTACTCCTGCTATTTCCGATTTTAGTAACCTATTTACTATTTGGGAGCAAGAAAGTACTGGACCTAATAAAATTTTATGTATGGCCGAATCCCATAAGATACATCAATTGGATGTAAAAATAAATGATTATCTCTCTAGCTATTTAAATATATACCCTTCAAAACCTACCTACTTAGAAATAATGCCGAAACATACAACCAAAACTTCTGCCATTGAATTTTTATGCAAAGAGTTTGATATCCTAAAAAACGAGATTATCGCAATAGGCGACAACTTTAACGATATGAATATGATCGAATTTGCGGGACTTGGAATTGCCATGGGAAATGCACCGGAACAAGTGAAACAAATTGCTAATGATATCACACTTTCCAATGATGAGGACGGTGTAGCAGAGGCATTAAAAAATACATTCTATCTTAAAAAATCAGAAAAATTAATTTATTAAAAAAAAAACGTTGAAACGTTTCCAAGATGGTGATATCATAGGTTCATGGAAACGTTGAAACGTTTCCAAAGTAGAGATATCATAAGTTTATGAAATCGCTTTAATATTGGAGGTAGTTGTAGTGCCAAGTTTAAAAGATGTTGCAGACCTGGCAGGAGTTGGAGTTGGCACTGTTTCACGAGTCATTAACAATCATCCGAATGTAAGGAACGAAACACGGGAGAAAGTGAATGCTGCGATCAAACAATTAAATTATATTCCAAACGAAGTAGCAAGAAATTTTAAAATGCAAAAATCAACAATGGTTGCGCTGTTGATTCCGAGTGTATGGCATCCATTTTTCTCAGAACTCGCCTATTATATCGAAGATGAGCTTGACCGAGAAGGGTATAAATTGATGCTTTGCAATAGTGGGGGCAGACCCGACAAAGAGCTTTATTATTTAGATATGCTCAATCAGAATAAAGTAGCAGGCATTATTGGAATCACTTACAATGACATCGAAGATAGTGTGAGTACTGATATTCCGATTATCAGCATTGACCGCCATTTTGGAAAAAAAATCACATGCGTAACCTCGGATAACTACACTGGCGGCCGCATTGCCGTAAGAGAGCTTGTGAAAGCGGGAACTAAAAAAGCCGCATATCTTGCAACCTATAGTGATGTTTATAGTGAGGTTGAACTTCGGAAAAAAGGATTCATCGATGAAGCAGAGGCTCAAGGTATCGAATATATCATCTACGAGGAGCTTGATGCTGTTTTTAATGATGAAAAATACTTCGAAAATTTCTTTAAAATAAAAGAACATCAGGATGTGGACGGGATATTTGCCAATACCGATCTGCTTGCCGCCAAATATATCGATAAAGCTAAACAATATGGCTTGCGTACTCCAGAGGATGTAAAAGTAATTGGTTATGATGGAATTCAGGATAATAAGCTGTTTCATCCAATTCTGTCAACGATCCGGCAGCCGGTTGAAGAAATGGCAAGAATGTCTGTTCAACTTCTATTAAGAAAAATTGAAGGTGAAACATTGGAGCAACAGATTTACAGACTGCCTGTTATGTACAGAGAAGGGGAAACCACTTAGCTGTGTCAAATTTTTTAGCTCATCATTGGAAACGTTTTATTGAATCTCAATGATGTAAGATTGAGAGAAACGGCTCAGTTAAGTACCGTTTTTTAGTCTTTATTGGAAACGTTTCAATAAAAACAATTGAGTAAAAGATTTTACCAAATCCTTTATCAAGTAAAAACTACTTAGCAAAATAATTTTTTTAACTTCAATTGGAAACGTTTCAATTAATATAACTAAATTGAAAGTGAGGCAAGAATATGGAAGTGGCAAGGAAGGCAAATCCGATCATCGATTCACCCATCCAAGTAAGAAAAGCATCAAAACTAAAAAAAATCTTGAGTAATTATCAGCTCTATTTGTTTCTTTTACCCGCTTTAGTTTATTTTATTGTTTTCCATTATGTCCCGATGTATGGAATATTAATTGCTTTTAAAGATTTTGTGGCAACAAAAGGAATTATGGGAAGTCCGTGGGTTGGATTTAAACACTTTGAGCGATTTTTTGAATCCTATCAATTTTGGACCCTTATCAAAAACACGCTTGGTCTTAGCGTTATACAACTAATCGTTGGTTTTCCGCTTCCAATTTTTCTAGCTCTCATGATGAACCAAATTAGAAGTGATAAGTACAAACGTTTTATTCAAACAGTTGTTTATGCGCCGCATTTTATATCAGTAGTTGTTTTAGCGGGTATGATTTATGTCTTCTTTTCAAACAATGGGCTTATTAATAACTTAATCCTGATTTTTGGTGGCGATCCGATTTCGTTTATGGCAAAACCTGATTGGTTTAAACCATTATATATTGCCTCAGGCGTTTGGCAAGAAACCGGATGGGCCGCGATTATATATCTAGCAGCGCTTGCAGGAGTCAGCCCTGAACTGCATGAGGCTGCGGTAATGGATGGAGCAAATAAGTGGCAGCGGATTTTTCATGTGGATATTCCGGCGATTATGCCAACGGCTGTTATTCTATTAATTCTAAACGTTGGTAACATTATGAATATTGGTTTTGAAAAGGCCTACCTGTTACAAACACCAATGAACCAGCCGGCAGCAGAGATTATCCCAACCTATGTTTATAAGATGGGGTTACAGCAGGCGCAATATAGTTTTGCTGCCGCAGTAGGATTATTTAATTCTGTGATTAACTTAGCTTTACTAATAGCAGTAAATAAGTCCGCTAAAAAATTATCCGGAACAGGACTATGGTAACAGGAGGTGCAGCATAAATGAGTTTATTAGCTTTAAAGAATAAGAGAATGACAAGAAAATCGAAGGAAGATAAGGTCTTTGATATTATTAACTTTTTTCTGGTCGCGATCATCTTACTATTGGTAGTCTATCCATTGTACTTTATTGTAATTGCCTCTATCAGTGACCCAAACATGATTTACGAAGGAAAGGTATGGCTATTGCCGAAAGAGCTGACCCTTGAAGGGTATCAGCGAATCTTTGGAGACAGCAAGATTTGGCTAGGCTATAAGAACTCCATCATGTATACGGTGGTTGGTACGATTGTAAACGTTTCTTTTACCTTAATGGCTGCCTATGCATTATCAAGAAAAGATTTATATGGAAGAAATGTGATTATGTTTTTATTCCTCATGACGATGTTTTTCTCAGGCGGACTCATTCCTACATACCTGGTTGTTAAGAATCTGGGTTTGCTAAATACAATGTGGGCGTTGATCCTGCCGAAAGCTGTAGCTGTCTGGAACGTGATAGTAGCTAAAACGTTTTTTGAGTCTTCTATTCCTGGTGAGTTATTAGAAGCAGCCAAAATAGATGGATGTTCCGATGCGAAATTTTTCTGGAAGATTGTTCTGCCGTTATCAAAACCGATTGTCGCTGTCATGGTGTTATTCTATGCCGTTGGACACTGGAACTCCTATTTTGATGCTTTAATCTATTTAAATAATGAAAATTTATATCCGTTGCAATTGATTTTACGAAACATTTTAATTCAAAATCAGGCATCCACAATGATGATCAGTGATTTGGACTCCTTGGCCGCAAAACAAAGAGTGTCTGAGCTAATTAAATACGGTGTGATTATTGTTGCTTCCATCCCGCTTTTAATCGTCTATCCATTTGTTCAAAAATACTTTGTCAAGGGTGTTATGATCGGTGGAATTAAAGGTTAATCGAAATGATTTGTAATAAGGGGTGGTGGTCGACATCATTTATAGTTTGCCATCCATTTAATCGAACTAATAGGGGGAAAAACAAATGTTGAAATCAATCAAGAAAAATGTTCAGAAAAACAAGAAAAAGAGCATAGCAATGGCATTGGTTTTAGGATTAAGTGCTTCATTCGTATTAACTGGCTGTTCAAACAGTGATTCTGCCAGTTCCGAGAAAAAAGCAGATGCTGCCTTTCATAAAACAGGTTTACCGATTGTCGACAAACAGGTTACGTTAAACATTGTTTCACCAAAAGCAGCTCTGGCACCTGACTATTCGAAAATGGTGATTTTTGACCGACTTCAAAAAGCAACGAACGTTCAAATTAAATGGAATAATATCCCTGGAGATGGATATCAAGAAAAGAAAAATTTAATGTTGGCAAGCGGTGACCTGCCAGATGCGTTCTATTCATCAGGCTTTTCTGATCATGATCTCGCCCAATATGGTCAGAACGGCACCATTATCCCATTAGAGGATTTAATCGACAAATATGCACCAAATTTAAAGAAACTATTTGAAGAGAGACCAGAGTTGAAAAAGGTTGTAACCGCACCAGATGGGCATATTTATTCCCTTCCGCGTGCTGAGGAAATGGATCTAATCGGTATGCCAAATATTATGTTCATCAACAAAGCATGGTTAGATAAGCTTGGCCTAAAAATGCCGACAACATTAGAGGAATACCATGATGTGTTAAAAGCATTTAAAGAGAAGGATCCGAACGGAAACGGTAAGAAAGATGAAATTGGGTTGACTTTCTGGTATAACGGCTGGTGCGGTAATGAAGGAGATTTAATTGGTTTATTCGGAATGCCAGATGCTCCATTTGAAGCTGACCACCGTATTGTAAGAGATGGAAAAGTCCTTTATGCAGCGGTTCAGCCAGAGTTTAAAGAAGCCATTAAGTATTATAACGGCTGGGTAAAAGAAGGTTTAATTGACCCTGAGGTCGTAACCCAAAAGACGGAGCAGCTGTTTGCCAAAGGGAAAACACAGAATCCAACACTAGGCTCGTTCATTTGGTGGGAAAATACGGAAGTAGTTGGACCGGATCGAGTTAAAGATTATGTCGTATTACCGCCATTAAAAGGGAAAGATGGCAAAATTGTGATTGGACGTTCCAACTATTCCGAATATGGAAGAGATGCCTTTGTGATTACCTCAGCTAACAAAAACCCTGAGATTACGATGCGCTGGGTTGACCAATTATATGAGCCAAAAATGTCAGCACAAATTAACTGGGGCCCAATTGGTGAAATTTACGAGGAAGATGCGAATGGCATGTTAGTGAATAAAGAGCTTCCAGCAGGCGTAGCAATGGGTGAATTACGTCAAAAGGTTGCTCCGGGCGGTCCGTTTGTAGTCTTAAAGGAGCACTTTGGCAAAGTTGTAGACATGGAGCCAAGAGCAAAGGAAAGATTACAAATTCTTGAACAGTATTATAAACCACATATGGAACAAGAAAGCTATCCATCCATCTTCTTTAGCCCTGAAGAGCTTGAAGTGATTAATACGATTGAGCCGGAAATTAAAGCCTTTGTGAAGCAAAAAGAAGCTCAATGGTTGATCGAGGGAGGAATTGAGAAGGAATGGGATGCGTATGTGAAGCAATTAAATGATATGGGTCTTGATAAATTAATGAAAGTTTACCAAAAAGGATTAGACCGCTATAACAAACAATAATCCCAATATAAAGCCAGATATTCTTTCTCGTCTGGCTTTTCTTTTCAAAAAATAAGAAATAGGATGATGTACATGTTTGATGTCACGGCTTTAGGAGAAGTTTTAATTGATTTCACACCCTCCGGTCATTCGGAAAAGGTGGAATTCCCAGTATTCCAACCATCGATCAGGTTGAAAGGTTTTTAAAAAAGGCTTTGTTAAAGGCTAGTGTTGATTTTGGGTGGAGGGTAAAAGTCTGTGCTGGTTTTATATAGAAAGATTAGTTTTTATATATTAACAATATTCGATGAACTGTGGAAAGGAAATAAAATCAATGGTTTTGGGGACTGTATCAGCTTTACGGGAGACTATAGATGAATTTCGCCAGAGTATGTACGAATTAGCAAAGAAGAAGGGCATTTCTGATCCACGTGTAATAAAAATTAGTCAGCAATTAGATGGAAAAATCATGATGTTGCAAAAAATCATATACCATTCTCAATCTATATCAACAGCAAAGACTCTTTATTATGATGAAAACAAGATTGAGCCTGTAAATATTACTCATAGTAAATAGTTTAACTGAAATAATCAACAGCAAACCTTAACAAAGCCTAAAAAAAGAGTTCCTGAGAAAGGAAGAGTGTAAGAAATGAATAACAACGTACTGGAAAAACAACAATATTTTACAGAAAAATACCGTCCGCAGTACCACTTCTCGCCAGAGAGAAACTGGATGAATGACCCGAATGGGATGGTGTTTTATAACGGGGAATATCACTTATTTTATCAATATCATCCCAATGGAACAACATGGGGTCCGATGCATTGGGGACATGCGGTAAGTAAAGATCTTGTTCACTGGGAACACCTCCCGATTGGTTTGGCTCCCGATGAGCATGGAACGATTTTTTCCGGAAGTGCAGTCGTAGATTGGAACGACACTAGCGGTTTCTTTGAAGGGAAATCAGGGTTAGTGGCAATTTTCACCCATGCCGATACATACCCTGATTCTGATCGTCCACGACAAAGGCAGAGTCTTGCCTATAGCAAAGACAATGGGCGTACATGGATAAAATATAAGGGGAACCCTGTTCTGCAAGAAGAAAGTATAACAGATTTTCGTGATCCAAAAGTGTTCTGGCATCGTGAAACTAACCAATGGGTCATGGTATTAGCCGCAGGTCAAACGGTTAGAATTTATACTTCCCAAAATTTAACTTCATGGGAGTTTGCCAGTGAGTTTGGAGAAGGACATGGCTCACATCAGGGTGTCTGGGAGTGTCCCGACCTTTTTGAATTACCTGTTGATGGGGATTCCAATCAGAAAAAATGGGCGCTATTTGTCAGCATTGGCAATGATCCAAAATATGAAGAAGGATCCAGAACGCAATATTTTATTGGCGATTTTGATGGTAAAACATTTTTCAATAATTACAAACCAGAAACGACCCTTTGGATTGATCATGGACGCGATAATTATGCGGGCGTTAGCTGGTCCGATGTTCCAGCTGAAGACGGAAGAAGGATTTATATTGGCTGGATGAGCAACTGGCAATATGCAAATGTTACTCCTACAAAAGAATGGCGAAGTGCGATGACGATTCCTAGAGTACTTGAGCTAAAGAAAACCGAAGAAGGGATTCGGCTTGTACAAAAACCGGTTCGTGAGTTACAAGGTATTCGTGATGAAAAAATATTAATTCAAAACGAAGTGGTTGTACCCGGTAAAAATCTTTTGGAAAATGTGAATAGTAACACATTCGAAATCATTGCCGAGTTTGAAATTGGAACCGCAACGGAATTTGGGTTCAAGGTTTGTAAGGGAGCCAATAAAGAAACAATTATTGGATTTGATGTAGAAAACCAAACATTATTTATAGATCGAACTAATTCGGGAGAGGCTGCTTTCCATGAGGCCTTCGCAGGAAAACATGAGTGCTATCTACTTCCAGAAAATAATAAGATCACTCTACATGTTTTTGTTGACCAGTCGTCTGTAGAATTGTTTGGAAATAATGGAAAGTCCGTCATAACGGACTTGATCTTCCCAAATCAAGAAAATAAGCAATTGGAGCTCTATGTAAAAAATGGAGAAATTAAGTTACACTCGTTAGAGCTTTATTCGTTAAAATCTACTTGGCGATAATGTAGTGAAAAGGTAATAGGGGGAATGAAATTAATGAACGGTTTAAACAACAGATTATTTAATACCTTGAATACAATGGTAGATTTATTTCTTTTAAATTTACTATGGGTCATTACTTCGCTCCCCTTAATAACCTTTTTTCCTGCAACAGCAGCCATGTTTGGCGTTATCCGCAAACGAATTTTACAAAAGGAAACAGAAAGTATTTTAAAAAGCTTTTTAAAAATTTTTAAAGGAAATTTCAAACAAAGCTTTATTATCTCGATTATGTGGTCGGTACTTGCCTGTTTCTTATATTTTGATTATAGGCTTATAGATCCAAGCAGTTCTGTTGGTCACCTCATTCTGTATATCATCTTAGTCATTGGCATTTTGTTGTTTAGTTCGATCTCCATTTATCTATTTCCGATTATGGTCCATTTTGAACTAAGCTTTAAGCACGTTATTCGAAATGCCTTTCTCTTTTCCCTTATGAACCCGGTCTTAACGATTCTTTTATTAATTATTGTTGGGGCGGGGACTTCTCTGTTCTATTTATATCCCGTTACGATTTTCATCATCGGCAGTTATGCAGCCTATGCGGTTTACTATTTATGCCAACTATGGTTTAACCAGTTGCTATACATGAAGGGAACGAACTGAAGGGGAATATGTATCACAAATGGGTGCTTTTTACTGCTAGCATCCATTCTTTTAAGTTGTTATGTAAGCGCATTCTTATTGTTTGAATATAAAAGACAAATAAATGTTGGAGGGGAACAGGGTTGAAGCAAAAATTGAAAAATAAAGGAATATCGATTGTGGTCATTTTTTCTTTAATGATTTCGATGTTTATGCCAACAATCTCCAGTAAAGCTGAAACTGGTGAAACAACGGTTTCATCTGTTGGCGGAGAAAATGAACCTTTTCGATCCAAATTCCACTTTTCTCCGGAAAAAAACTGGATGAATGACCCAAACGGTATGGTGTATTACGATGGGGAGTATCATCTGTTTTATCAGCATAATCCTACTGAATCAAAGTGGGGACCGATGTATTGGGGACATGCGGTAAGTAAAGACTTGGTCAATTGGGAATACCTGCCGATCGCTCTTTATCCAGATGAAACAGGTTTTATCTGGTCAGGGAGTGCAGTTGTGGATTGGAACAATACGACTGGGTTCGGAAAAGACTCTAAACCGCCGATGGTTGCTGTATTTACTCAGGAAAAAGGCGGTCATCAAGTTCAAAGTTTAGCTTACAGCAACGATAAGGGCCGTACTTGGACGAAGTATGATGGCAATCCGATTATCCCTATGCCAGAGGGGATTGATGTTTTCCGGGACCCAAAGGTATTTTGGCATGATGAAACAAAAAAGTGGATTATGGTCATTTCAGCTGGTGATCGTGTTTATTTTTATAACTCACCGGATCTGAAAAGTTGGACGAAGGTAAGTGAATTTGGCAACAATGACGGCTCCCATACGGGAACATGGGAATGCCCGGATTTATTTGCCCTTCCGGTTGATGGGGATCCAACTAAGAAAAAGTGGGTATTAGCTGTCAGTATCAGTGAAGGTGCTCCTTCAGGCGGTTCGGGGATGCAATATTTTATCGGTGATTTTGATGGGAAAAATTTTACCAATGCCAATGACCCGAGTAAAGTTCTCTCGGCCGATTATGGTGCTGATTTTTATGCAGCTGTTACATGGAGTGATGTTTCTGATGGACGCCGCTTATTGCTCGGGTGGATGAATAATTGGAAATATGGTCAGGACATTCCTACATCATCATTCAGGGGATCGATGTCGATTCCGCGTGAACTTGGCTTATCAACGGTTGATGGGGAAGGAATTCGTCTTACACAGAAACCTGTAAAAGAGTTAGAAAGTCTGAGGGGAACGCCACAGGTATTTGAAAATAAAGTGCTAACTCCGGGAGAAAATCTGCTTTCGAACGTATCAGGAGATACCTTTGAGATTATGGCTGAATTTGATTTGAAATCAGCGACAGCAACGGAGTTTGGTTTTAAAGTTCGAAAGGGAGATAGCGGGGAAACAAAGATTGGTTACGATATTGGCAATAAAAAATTGTTTGTTGACCGTTCCAATGCTGGTGAATCAAGTTTCAATGGCAATTTTGCTGCAAAACATGAAGCACCGTTAAATGCCAGTAATCAAACCGTTAAACTCCATCTGATTGTTGACAAGGCATCTGTTGAAGTATTTGGTCAAGACGGTCGTGTTGTGATGACGGATCAATTCTTCCCTGATCCTAAAAATCAATCTCTTGCACTTTACACAACCGGTGGAGAAGTATCCCTAAAATCATTAAAGGTATATGATTTGGACAGCGCAACCTTTGTTTCAAAAATAGATCAAGTGGCCGTTGATGGAGTCAGTCTGCCAAATGAGATTGAAAATCCAGATTTTGAGACTGGCAATCTATCAGGATGGACAGAGGCAGGCTCAGCATTTGATCGTCCAGTATCAAATGTTACTAGTTTTTGGGGCGGTCCTTTTCAGCAGCAAGGAACGTACCATGTTTGGGGATTTGCCGGGGCAGCGAATGATGCAAACTCTGATTTCCGTACAGGTGTAATGAAATCATCGGTCTTCAAACTTGGCGGGAATGGAAAGATTGATTTCCTTGTTGGCGGGGGCCAGGATATTACGAAACTATATGTTGCCTTGGTTCGTGCTTCAGATGGAAAAGAGCTTTTTAAAGCAACGGGATCCAACACAGAAGCCTACCGAAGAGTCAGTTGGGATGCATCGGAATATATCGGGGAAGCAATGTATATCAAAGTAGTTGACTATCATTCTGGCGGATTCGGGCACATCAATGTCGATGATTTTCATGTTTTTAATAATGACCCGGTGAATACCGATGTTATCCAAAATCCAGATTTTGAGACTGGTGATTTAACAGGATGGACAATTGTGGAAGGCGATGCCTTCAGCAATCAGGATGTTACAGCTGATAAGGATTGGGGTTGGGGCGGACCGTTTAATCACCATAACCAATACCATCTATGGGGAGCTAAAGATGGTGGAGACGGACAAACTGGAATTTTAAAATCATCAAACTTTACCCTGGCAGGTACTGGTGAAATTAATTTCCTAATCGGCGGCGGTAATGACATAGACAAATTATATGTGGCCTTAGTTAGAGCCTCCGATGATAAAGAACTTCTCAAAGCGACGAATACCAATTGGAAGGACAGCGAAGCTTATACTCGGGTCAAGTGGGATGCAGCCAATTACCTGGGGGAAAAAGTCTACATCAAAGTGGTGGACCAGTCAAAAGAAGGATGGGGCCATATTAATGTAGATGACTTTCATGTGAAAAATACTGGCATTATAGCCAACTGGCCGTTGGATGAAGGCAGTGGGACCAAAACAAAAGACATCGTAAGAGGAACGAAAGATCCTATTTCCTATGTGTTTACCAAGGCTTTATACAAGCCATCGACAGATCCTTTATGGAGGGATGGAATCCGCAACAAGGCTTTATTGTTCGACGGATATTCCACTTGGATTACGAGGCCTTCTGACCAGGTGATTAAGCCGACGGATGCTCTCACGATAGAAGCTTGGGTTGCTCCAAGATCTTACGAATGGGGCGATCTCGGCCAATTATCAGCGATCGTCAATCAACACAATAAAACGGCAAGCGAAGGTTATATCCTTGGCTTGGGACGGCACGGGAAATGGTCGTTTCAGGCAAGTATTAACGGGGAATGGAAGGAAGTTTGGGCTGCCGAAAACAAACCTCTTGAAAAAAATAAATGGTCGTATATTGTTGCCACCTTTGATAAGGCTGAACAAAAAATGAAGCTTTATTTAAATGGTGAATTAGTCGGAGAGACGGCCACACCAAAAGGAACCATCACACCATCATCAAATGACTTATTAATCGGAAAACATAATAGCGCTGCTCTGATTAATGGAGCTTTCACTGCCAATATGTTTAATGGAATGATAGACGAATTAAAAATGCATAACCTTTCGCTATCAGGGGAAAAAATTAAAGAAAATTATGATTCGTATTTAAGTAGTTTTGAGAATCATAAACTTCCAATACCTGATTTGGCACCAGATCGGAGCAGATATGATGGCGACCGGTACCGGCCGCAATATCATTTTATTGCACCGGAGCATTGGATGAACGAGCCTCATGCACCGTTCTACTATAATGGGAAATATCATCTATTCTATCAAAATAATCCCCAAGGCCCATATTGGCATCAAATTCATTGGGGGCATTCTGTAAGTGAGGATATGGTTCATTGGAAAGATGCACCGATAGCACTTGCTCCTGATGGGAACTCCGTTGCGCCTGATGGTGTTTGGTCAGGTGGATCAACTGTTGATGCCAATGGGAATCCGGTATTATTTTTTACAGCAGGTGATGATAAAAAGGTTTCTAATCAAATGACGGGTCTTGCAACGAGTAAAGATCCCGGGGACCCGGATTTGAAAGAATGGTCTATGTACGAGAAACCAGTTACGGTTCAAGCACCAAACCTGCCGGCAAAAGAAGGGGAGGTATGGTACGGTCAATTCCGTGATCCGTATGTTTGGAAAGATGGAGATACATGGTACCAGCTTGTTGGTTCAGGTATTAAAGGCGCAGGGGGGACAGCGCTTCTTTATACCTCTAAGAACCTAAAAGATTGGGAATACAAAAAGCCGCTGATTGTTGGCAATTATAAGCAAAACCCGAAAACAGGCCAAGTGTGGGAATTGCCAGTATTCCTGCCATTAGGAAAAGATGCAAAAGGTATTGAAAAATATGTCTTCTTTTTCAACCCTTGGTTTGATGGGTACAGTCCACACAATGTAAAATATGTTTGGTATTGGATTGGATCATGGGATAAAGAAAAATTAGAGTTTGTTCCTGACCACAAAGACCCAAAACAATTTGATTACGGTGAACACTTTACAGGACCAAGCGGGATGGTGGATGGAAAAGGACGTTCGATTCTGTTTAGTATTGCCCAGGACCGAAGGACGGAGCAGCAGCATTACGATGCTGGCTGGGCTCACAATGCAGGGCTGCCGCTTGAGCTTTCATTAAACTCAGAAGGCGGTTTGGGAATTAAACCAATTACTGAATTAAATTCCTTAAGGAAAAAGGAACTAGTTTCAATAAAGAATGAGAATACAGATAAAACCAATGAATTAGTAAAGAATGTTAAGGGTGATCAGTTGGAAATTCAACTGGAAATCAATCCAGCCTCTGCAAAACAAGTAGGTCTAAAAGCTAGAAAGTCAGCAAATGGCGAGGAAGAAACATTACTATTCTTTGATGTTGAAAAACAATCACTAAACATTGATCGAAACAAATCCAGTCTCGATCCGGATATCCAAAAAGGAATACAGGGCGGAGAGCTTAAGATTGGTAAAGAAAATCTCAAGCTTCATATTTATCTGGACCGGTCAATGATTGAGGCTTATGCAAATGGTGAAAAAAGCATCACATCACGTGTATATCCAACCCTTTCAGATGCACTGGGCCTTGAGTTATGGAGTAGTGGCGGAAAGGCGAAAGTGGTATCGATGAAGGTATGGGAAATGGGTTCCGCATACGGGGAAACGGTTCCTGCCTATTGGCCTGAATCGAATGGCGGCGGAGATCCAATTCCAGAAAGTACAGAATTGCCAAATCATGATTTCCAATCAGGTGATTTAACAGGATGGACTGTTGTAGAAGGGAAAGCTTTTAGTAATGAACACGTATCCAAGGCAAACGATTGGGGATGGGGAGGACCGTTTAACCAAGCCTCAGACCGAATCGACCCGGAACGATACCATCTATGGGGGTTTAATGGCGAAAAAGGAGGAGATTCATTGACAGGAGTCTTAAAGTCTGAGAACTTTGTGTTGGGCGGAAACGGAAAAATCGATTTCTTAATTGGCGGAGGAGCTAATATCGATAGACTTTATCTAGCACTGGTACGAGCTTCAGACGGCAAAGAGTTAATGAAGGAAACGGGTGGCAACTGGGAAGCCTACCGAAGAGTTAACTGGGATGCTTCGGATTATATAGGAGAAGAGTTATACATCAAAGTTGTAGACTATGAAACTGGCGGATGGGGACATATTAATATTGATGATGTAAATGTACCTGTGGCCATAAAAAGGTAAAATCTTACCTTGATAGATAGAATCAAATAACCTAGAATAATCATGTGAAATTCAATATTGCAGGATTGCGACTGGTTAGCAGGCAAGACCTAAAATGAGAGAAGGATAGAATATACCTTGTGTATATGTCCTTACCCATTTTAGGTCTTTTTTTGTTATTAAGGTTGAATACACTGTACTAGATAAGGAGTTTTTAAAATGAAAAAGAAGAAGACTATCTGGCTGGGGCTGCTTGTTTTAGCAGTATGCTTTCTGACGATTACAGGAGTTTTAATTAAAAAACAGGTGAACACCAGATTAGAAACAACCAATATCAATCATAAGAAGGATCAACCTTTAGACCTGGTGCTTAGTAATCGTGCTCTCCATCAGTGGGGATTTGATGAAGGGTCCGGAAACATAACTCGTGATCATGCTCAATCCGTATCGTCAGTTCTTCATTATGCGTTAAAATCGGGTCCGGAATGGAAAACCGGCATTAGTGGTAAAGCATTATTATTTGATGGATATTCTAATTGGCTGGAAATCCCTTCAGAAAAGGTTCATAACCCAGCTGGGTCTTTTTCCATTGAAGCATGGGTTGCCCCGAGAGCCTATGAATGGGACGGCATGGATATATCACGTTTCAGCTTGCCATAAACGGGGAATGGCAGGAAATTTGGTCGCCAGAAGGGAAAATTTTGCCGAAAGATCAATGGTCTCATGTTGTTGCACAATTTGATAAAGAAACAACTAAAGTCTCACTTTATTTAAACGGTGTACTCATTCAAGAAAAAGCAGTGCCTCCGAATAGTGAGTTTACACCAGCAGCTCATACGCCGTTACTTGTTGGAAAACATAATCAGGCAGTCGCTGTGTCTGAGGTTTTCCAAGTTAATATGTTTAATGGATTAATGGACAATGTTTCCCTATACAACAAAGCATTCAGTAATGAATCAATTAAACGACACTATGAAGAAGCCATTAACGGCTGGAACAATAAACTGCCGATACCGGATACTTCATTTGATCGAACGGTTTATAAAGGAGACCGCTATCGTCCTAATTATCATTTTACTGCTCCACAGCATTGGATGAATGAACCACATGCACCGATTTACTATAACGGAAAATACCATTTATTTTATCAGTTTAATCCAGCTGGTCCTTTTTGGTATCAGATTCATTGGGGACATGCTACAAGTAAAGACATGATTCATTGGGAAGATAGTCCTATTGCTTTAAGTCCAACAGAGGGAACAGCAGCCAGGGATGGCGTTTGGTCCGGAAGTGCCACATATGACGAAAAGGGGGGACCCGTTCTATTTTACACAGCAGGACACGATGAAATGAAGCCGAATCAAATGACGGGTATTGCAAACCTAATATTGTAGTCAAGATTAAAATCACAGTTAATGCAAGAGCAAAAGAGGAAGGTGAAAGATATGAGAATTAATAAAATCTTAAATAATAGTGCGGTTGTAGTGAAAGACATAGACGGAGAAAAGATCGTGATGGGAGAAGGAATAGGATTCCAGAAAAGAAAGAATGATCTGGTGAATCAAGCTAAAATTGATAAAGTTTTTGTCATAAAGGATTCAAATGAGCATAAAAAATTCGAAGAAATATTACAATTATTACCGGAAGAACATATAAAAATCGCAGAAGAGATCATCACTTATGCAGAAAAGGAATTGGGTGTCATGATAAACGAGCATATCCATGTCGCTTTTTGTGATCACTTATCATTTGCAATTGAACGATTAACAAATGGCATTTCCATTAAAAATGCGCTACTTGATCAAATTAAAATTCTTTATGTAAAGGAGTTTCAAATAGGACTTTGGGCAAGGGCGTTAATCAAAGAAAACTTAGGAGTAGAAATTCCTGAAGACGAAGTTGGTAATATTGCAATGCATATCCATACAGCTAGGATGAATGCAGGAGATATGCAGGAAACGATTGATATCACTACGACTATTCAAGAAATTACAAGAATAATTGAAAGTTGCTTAAATATAAATATTGTGGAAGATACGATGTCATATGAACGATTAATTTCCCATTTGCGATTTTCGTTCAAAAGTCTATTATCAAATGGGACGAACCATGATTATGATCAAAAAATGGCTTCGATGATCAAGGAAAATTTTAAAGAAGCATTTTCCTGTGCAAAAGAAGTTGGCCAATTTGTGGAGGGGAAATACCGTGTAAAATATCCTGATGCAGAGTTAATGTATATTTCCATGCATATTCAAAGATTCTATAATCGAGCTGTTATGCGGAAACAACAGATGTGAAAGCTGATGTCAATACCAAGTCGCTTTTCTTAACTTTCGGCAAAAAAGGTCTGCCATAATCATGGCAAACCTTTTCGATTCCAACTTATTTGGTCTCGCTAATCGTTTTTGTATTGACATCGATTACATAATTCTTTGTATTCTTGGTGATGGAACCGCCGTCCCCTTTAAAGATGGTGGACTTGGTTGTATCATTTGGTTCAATGTGAACAGGTACTTGTGTCTGACCTGCTTGAAGGGTAAAGGATTGAGTGAAATTCATATCATTTCCGACTGTCATTTTTTCCCCATTGATAGTGAGGTCAGCTCCCTTAATTGCATTCCCCTTTATAGTCATAGTTGATCCATTGACATCGATTTGGCTGACTGCCAGCGGCATATCAATCCAGCGCAGAATGGTATCCTGTACAACCATTTTGTTGTTCCCTTGGTTGGTGACCACAATTTTCATATCGGTTCCTGCGGCACCATAGCCGTAGTTACTGATATCGTCATCCGAATGATCGGATGGCGTATGATCTGCTAACCCTTCATGATCCCAAGTATTGTCCCTCGTATATTTATACGTAAGCTCAGTTCCTTCTTCAAGCTCCACTGTGTATTCCCAATCAGGCGTCACAGCGCCATTACGGCTCATAGTCCAGGCACTAGTATTCCAACCATTCAAGCTGCCTGGTATATTGACCTGCGCTGCTAAAGGTGTATAATCCGGTGCATGAACCTTAAAGGTTACTTGTACCATAACTATTTCAGGGGTTACACTTACCTTGTTGGATTCCACATAGTTCCCAGCCTGGTCATAGACACGCACTTGATATTGGTAGGCAGTTCCATTTGCCACCTGATAATCACGGAAGGTGGCGGCGCTGCCGTCCAATGTTGAAAGAATTTGGCCGTCACGGTAAATGACCGTTTTAAATGGCTGATCCGGCTGCGTGAGTTTCCAGTTCAAGTTGACCTGACCAGATTCCTTGATCGGAGTGTCCAAAGTAACATCATTAGCAGGCGGGGTAGTATCAGACGTGCTGTGTGAAAAGGTCACTTCACCAGTAATTGAGTAAACCCATGTATTCCCTAAATCCGGCGTAAAGGCTATTCGGTATTCATATTTGCCCGCCTCATACGCTGTAAAGCTTCCCTGAAACTCATTTGCCTGGTCTCCCTGAGCTTGGCCATTATACAAGGCTTGGTAAGATGTCCAAGCGGTTTGGCCTTTCATTCTTACTTGGAGATCGGCCGTGATTCCTTCTGCTGCACCAGTTTCTGTCGCACCTGGAAGGTAAAAAGCTGCTTTAACATTGGTGGTCTGTGCCAGATTCAGTTCCCCGTTGTCTAAAGTAGTCAGGTCCTTAATACTAGCCTTTGCAGCATCGTAATGAGGCACAAGGCCGGATGAGGCAGCAGGTACAGATTCATTACCACTTTCATTCAAGGCCGTCACAGTAAAATAGTAGGTACGACCATTATTTAAATCGGAAATGTTCACAGAAGTACCTGTAGTTTCCTTCACTTTTGTCCATAATCCACCTGAAACTGTAGATTGATAGACATTGTATTTTGTACCTGTCCCTGTTCCTGTCCAGCTTAAAGTAACCTCCTTAGAACCAGCTGTGCCGGTAACTTCTTTAACAGGCTGTGGTTGTTTAACATCATTAACCGTTATTAACATTCTTCCGGACTCTGCTGGAACTGTTAATGACAGCTTGCCATCCTTCGTTGTAGTCAGATATTTAGGGTCCAATTGGTCCACAAAACGAAGACCATTCGCGAGCAGCACTTTTGTATCGATATCAACCGTTTGTGTGGTTTTCCCTCTGTTAATAATGACAAGGCCAGATTTTGTTTCTTTTGTCCGGACATAGGCTAACACATCACCCTTTGCGAATAAATGGTGCAGATCGCCGTGAGCGAATAGGTCAGCATTTTCCTTGCGGATTTGACCAATCTTTTGATAGTGTGCAATGAGGTCTTTGTTTTCGTTCCCCCACGGATAGGTGCGTCGGTCATCTGGGTCTTTGGATCCTGTTTGACCCGCTTCATCTCCGTAATAAATGGTTGGTGCTCCAGGGTAACCCATTTGCAGGATAGAAGCCAGCTTCAATCGCTTCACACCTTCATCGTATTTGTAGTTCGGATCTTGTTCCGCTCTGAAATACGTATCCGTTCCATTGCCTAAAAGGAAGATTGCCCGAGCTGTATCATGGGATCCCATCAGGTTCATGAGGGCATAAAAAGCTTCCTTTGGATAGTCCTCCTGTATAGCGAGAAGGGTGTTTTGTGCATTAGCGGCATTACCGTTCTTTAAGTAATCCAAAATGGCTCCGCGGAAACGATAGTTCATGACTGAGTCATATTGATCCCCTAAGAAGTACTTGGATGCATCATCCCAAATTTCACCTAGAATAAGTGGCTCTTCTTCTTTTTGAAGTGTTTTTCCGGCTCCTATCATAGTCTTGGACTTCATTTGCTTGCGGAATTCCTGCCAGAAGGAACTGTCCACTTCATTAGCTACATCCAGGCGCCAGCCAGATGAACCTCGATCAATCCAAGTTTTTCCTACTGAGTCCTTGTCATAAAAAATATAATTTGCCATTGCTGTGTTGTTAAGTTCACTTGGATGGTCAACCTTTGTGCCGTTAACGGATTCGAATACAGGAAGACTGTCGTATCCCCACCAGCCTTCATACTTATAATGCTCACCCGTCGAAACACCGTTGACTTTTTCATTTGGAACTTTAACATTTTCAATATGGAACCAGCTTTCAAAGCCGTATGGGCTAAAGGTTTGTCCTTCAGCAAGAAGTTGCTGTTTGGCCTTATCCTTAGCTGCAGTTTCAGACAATTTTTCGTTATTCATTAAATCGTAAATACGAGACCAGTATTCATAGGCACCCACTGTTTTATATTTGTGGTAGCGGTCAAAATAGATGGAATCATCAGCCACATGATTAAATACCCCGTCCAAAATCAGGTGCATGTTCCGTTTAGACAATTCCTTGGCGAAATCCTCGAATTCTTTTTCCGAGCCAAACATCGGATCCACCTGTTTATAGTCTGTTGCATCATATTTATGGTTGGACGGTGCAAGTGCAATTGGGTTTAAATATAGGGTATTGACGCCAAGTGATTGAAGGTAATCAAGCTTCGCCTTAATACCAGCAATGTCGCCGCCAAAGAAGTCGTTTGTAAATTCTCCGTCCCCTGTGTAGGAGCCAGTGCCTTGTTCATATGGATTATCCGGCAAGGAAGACCAGGAGTCGGGATGTTCGATTGGCTGGCTGCCTCGGGCTCCAATCTGATCCTTTACATGGTCATTTGCTTTGTTGCCGTTATAAAAACGGTCCGGATATATTTGATAAACAACAGCTTCCTTCATCCAATCCGGTGTTTGATAGCCCGGGTCGAAAACGGTCAATTGGAAGAGTCCTGCATTTTTATCCTCCGCTTTACCGGTATGCCCTTCCTGTGTGTCTTCTCCGTATTCCACTGTTGTATCCTGATCCCCGGCAATGAATTTATAGCCGTGAACTCCTTTGTCAGACGGTGTAAAGGTGGCTTCCCAGAACTCAATGGCCCCTTTGTCTTTTGTGTCTGACCAGCCTGTATTCTTCATCGAAAGAACCTTTGTTGTGCCTGTATTATAGTTTTTCACATACAGGCTGGCTCTGGTCAGGTCACCCTTTTTAGCCGATACCCGGAAGGTGACAGGTTTCCCTGCTGGAATTGCCCCAAACGGCGTCCGGTATACTTGGTCCCATGAATCATGATAAAGAGCATTCTTATCTATCATGCCATCAGATCCAATAGGTTTATAATCTGTATAAACTTCTTTTGTTTGGTTGTTATAGGAAAATGTGATTGTCGTATCAGAGAGTACATTCAGCTTCTCATTTGAACCAGGATAGGATTCCGTCCACTCCTTGCCCAATACAATCTTGTATTCGTAGCTGCCTCTAGGTACCTTTGCAGTAAAGGAATAGACGTTATCAAAATGGGTGTCCTCCATTAATGCTGTTGAGTCTGCCGGACTCCATGCAGTCCCTGCGTGAATGGCAGGTTGAATGGTTCCTACTAAGCGGGGCTTTTTGTCCTCATTTAAAAGTGTGTAATGGGTACTATCAGCAATGGCATGGGTATTGTCATTGTAGTAGAAGGTGACTTTTTTTTGTTCGGTCAGAGTTAGTTTAATGTTGTTTCCATCAGACGCGCCGCCGTCTCCGTAATTTTCGGACCAGCCTCCTCCAATGGCGATTTTGTATTCATATGTCCCTGCCGGCAGTGTGCCAGTAAGGCTATACAAACCATTTCCTTGGTAATCCATTTGCGTTTTGGAAGAAGATGGATCCCAATCTCCTGAATTTCCTAAAACTGTCTGCAGACTGCCAACAAGTACAACCTGCTTTGGTGTTGTTTCTGCCGCTTTGGCTGTTTGACTTGTCACAAGTCCAGAAAATAATTGAAGAATTAGTCCAACTACGGTAACAAGCGACAGCAATTTTCTCTGCTTTCTCTTCATGAAAAATCTCCCTTCCCTTACTCTATTAATCTAGGAAACCGTTTGCATAAAAGTGCACAAAAAACCGTATGTAAGATCCTTAGAGGACTGCATTATTGTGCAAACGTTTGCGCAAGCACTTTCAAAATTTATTATATCTTTTTCTCAGCACAATTCAATAGAAAACTAGAAAAAATCTAAATTTTCTGATACATCGTTACCAAAATCGGGAAGTCCTTTTTTTAGCTGTATAACTGGTTGTAAAGCCTTTATAATAAAGGGAGGATTGTGCAACCGATTTCGTAAATGTAAGTGCTGTAAAGACGATGGAATATGCAAAAATGACCGTTTCTATTATATTAAAATTAGTAGTAGTATCAATTAACTTCGAATGAGAGGGGAGAAGAAATGGCTGTTACCATTAAGGATGTGGCAAAGCTTGCAGATGTCGCCCCATCCACTGTTTCAAGAGTCATTGCCAATAATTCACGAATAAGTGAAGCGACGAAACGAAAAGTTAAAAAGGCAATGGAGCAGCTAGGGTATCATCCTAACCAAAATGCCAGAAGTCTTGCCAGTCAATCAACCCAAACAATAGGGCTTGTCATGCCGAGTTCTGGAGATGTCGTTTTTCAGAATCCGTTTTTCCCTTCTATTTTACAGGGAATAAGTGAGGGGGCCCGTGAAAAAAAATATGCTTTGCAAATGACAACAGGGAAATTAGAAAAGGAAACACTTGAAGCAGTTATTAATATGGTACAAGGGAAAAGAGTAGATGGCATGATTCTTCTTAACTCCAAGGTGGAGGATAAAGTCATTTCGTACTTAAGAGAAAGGGATTTTCCTTTTGTTGTTATTGGAAAACCTTCTAAAGATGCAGAAGAAATCACACATGTTGATAATGATAATGTTCGTGCCATGAGAGAAGCTACTGAATACTTAATAGACCATGGCCATCGGAAAATTGCTTTTATTGGAGGGAACCCAGAACTAATGGTTACGGTTGACCGTTTGAATGGGTATAGGCAGGCTTTAAAAAAGGCAAACATTCCTATAAAAAATGAATATATCCTTCATGAGGAATTCCTAAGGGAAGGCGGTCAAGAGGCGGTGAGTGAGTTAATGGCACTTGAGCAACGCCCAACTTCACTCGTAGTGGTGGATGACTTAATGGCACTAGGTGTTCTTAGTACATTAGATGAGCTGGGAATCAGGGTTCCGGAAGAAATCTCAGTCGTTAGTTTTAATAACGTCCTCTTAGCAGAAATGTCCAAACCACCGTTAACTTCAGTGGATATTCATATTTTTGAGCTTGGATATCAAGCATCGAGGAGTTTGATTCAACTAATCGAAGATCGGACAGAACCAACCAAGCGCATTATCATTCCTCATAAATTGGTTGAACGTCAATCATGCAGTCACCAAATTCCTATAAGCGATTCGAAGCATTCGATGTGATTTGCACCGAGTGCTTTTCCTTATTCTTGCGAAAAATGGGCGAAAGGTCATTTAACACGTTAATTGAACTTTGAAGGAAGAATGAAAAATAGCAAAATAATAGATATTTCAATTATATTATCTATGTTTATTTGCATATCCAAGATATAAGATGTAATCAAATAAGTAATGTTTTGAAAAAGCAGAAGTGAGAATTAAAGAAAGCCTATAGAGAAAATGATGGCAAAAAAAGGAGATATAAAAATGACGAATAGAAACTATCATTTAGTTATAGTTGGTTACGGTGGTATGGGAAGCTATCATGGAAAGCTGCTCAAAGAAAACCAAAACATAAATGTCGTTGGAACCTATGATATTCTGGAGGAAAGAAGAGCCGCTTCCTTGGCTGATGGATACAAGGTATATGAAAGTTTAACTGCTGTTTTAACCGACGATTCTGTTGATTTTGTTCTTATCGCCACTCCTAACGATGTGCATAAAGAAATCGCAGTCGCAGCCTTAAACGCCAAAAAGCATGTAATTTGTGAAAAGCCGGTCACTATATACAGTGAAGAGTTAATCGAAATTATGCAGGCTGCAAAAATGAATGATAGAGCGTTTATTGTGCACCAAAACCGCAGATGGGATGAAGACTTTCTAACGATAAAAAAAGTATACGATGAACTGATTATCGGAGATGTCTTTCATATTGAATCACGGGTACAAGGAGCAAACGGGATTCCGGGAGACTGGCGCCATCAGAAGGCTTATGGCGGGGGGATGCTGCTGGACTGGGGTGTCCATTTATTAGATCAACTTCTATTTATGATCGACAGTAAGATTACGAGTGTCTATGCCAATTTAAGTTATATTTTAGGGAACGAAGTAGACGATGGTTTTCAAGTGTTTATCACGTTTGAAAACGGCACCACCTCTTTAGTGGAAGTGGGAACAACAAACTTCATTCAACTGCCGCGGTGGTACGCAAAAGGAACAACAGGAACGGCAGTCATCCATGATTGGGATATTAACGGTAAAATCGTGAGACAAAATCGGGGAGTGGAGGTAGAAGCTCCGAAACCGATTAAAGCCGGGCAAGGGTTGACGAAAACGATGGCACCTCCGTCTGAAAAAGCTGTCAGTACATCGGATTTACCGAAAGTAGATAAGACGATGGAAAGCTTTTATGACAATGTGATTTCTGTAGTTGAAGGAAAAGCAGAACCAATCATCAAAAATGAGGAAGTTTTGCGTGTCTTACAATTGATGGAAACGATTTTTAAATCAGCAGAGACAAACGAAGTCATCAAAGACTTTGATAGGGTAATGGACGGGAAAATCCTATTTTAGATATATAAATGTGGATTGTATCAAATAATAGAAAAGCTAGAAATACTGATGTGAAGTGGGAAACTCAGTGATTTCTAGCTTTTCTAATTTTATTAAAACATTACATGTATAGGAAAATATTTAATCTAGTATTCTATCCGCCTGTACGCACCAGGAGCAACGCCGTATTTCTTTTTAAATACCTTATGAAAGTAAGGATAAGTTCCGAAGCCGCAGTCTTCAGCAATCTGTTCAAGTGTCAGTGTAGTGTATTTCATCCGCTCAATGGCCGAGGATAAGCGGATTGCCTGCGCGTATTCCATCATCGTTTTCCCAACGCTGCTTTTGAATAGATGAACGGACCTTGAGACGCTGAGCCCAGCATGCTGCGCCACATCCTCCACTTTAAAGGCGATCGTGGCATGCTCCTCAATGTAACGCATCATCCGTGTCACCGTATACGGGTGACTGAAGGATCGGCCAGTTTCGCTGATAGCCCGTTCCAGAGATAAACAGAGCGCTCGCAGCAAATAGCCGGAGAGCTCTTCGTTTTGGCTGGATGATGGACGGCGTTTTTCAATCATGATCTGGCGCCATAAGGTCAACAGCTTTTCATCCAAATCGATTCGGGAAACATCCGGCTTTTCAGAACGGCTCCACCATTCGTCCATCCACGCGCCTTCACAAACTAAGTGATAATCCCCACTGTTTTGCCCCTCTTTGACAAGCAGTTCATAGTGATCCCCAGGTTTAATGAGCAGTAGGTCACCTTTCGCAAGTTCCATTTTTCTCCCCTTCACGACTACTTCGCAGAGACCTTCTGTTTGCAGTCTGAAAAGATACGAAGGGTATCCGGATTTATGTTGTGAATGATATCCATTTGTGTGAAAGGAATAGCCGCAAAAAAATATGTTCGTCGTCATAAGCTCCCTCTATTCTAACAAAATAGAAAAATAGCAAAATAGTAGATGTTTTAATTATATCATCTATGTTTATTTGTAGATATACAATATAAGATGTAATCAAATAAGTAATGTTCCAAGAAAGTGGGGGATAAGTATGATCAAAATTCCAGTGATAGAGTTTGAGCTCTTTTGGAATCTATCACAAACCAATTATAAATGGACTATTAATTATTCTGGGTTTTTCTCACCTAAATTTTTTTAAATTTAACGTCAAAGGATTATTAGGTTCAATATTTTCCACCCTATCTGTCAATGTAAGCCGTTTCATAAATTCTATTAATCTCTAAAATTAACTGTAAAGTATTCAACTAAAAGGAGTCGTTCATCATGTTGAAAGTAACTGTATGGAATGAAAATCGTCATGAACAAAAAAATCCAGTCGTACGAGATATTTATCCAACCGGGATCCATGGTGCGATTGCCCAATTCCTTCAGTCTGAAGGAATCGTAACAAGAACGGCTACTCTTGATGAGCCGGAACATGGCTTAACCGATGAAGTACTAGCTGCTACCGATGTATTAGTTTGGTGGGGACATCTAGCACATGGAGAAGTGAAAGATGAAGTAGTACAGAAAGTACAACAGCGTGTTCTAGATGGAATGGGACTGATTGTTCTCCACTCCGGCCATTTTTCAAAAATCTTTAAAACATTAATGGGAACCAGCTGTGATTTAAAATGGCGGGAAGCTGATGAAAAAGAACGACTTTGGGTTGTGAGTCCAAGCCATCCGATAACAGAAGGAATCAATGAATATATTGAATTAGAAAAAGAAGAAATGTATGGGGAGCATTTTGATATCCCACAGCCAGATGAGCTTATTTTTACAAGCTGGTTTGAAGGCGGCGAAGTATTCCGCAGTGGCTGTACATACAAACGTGGAAATGGGAAAGTATTTTATTTCAGACCGGGCCACGAAACCTATCCAACCTACCATAACGAACAAATTCAACGTGTTATTATTAATGCGGTAAAATGGGCTGCGCCTGTCAAAAGGGAACGTCCTGTCTACGGAAATGCGAAACCATTAGAACCAATCAAAGGGGGACAAAAATAATGAAAAAGTTAAAAGTTGGAGTAATCGGATGTGGCAGTATTGCCCAGCATCGTCATTTACCTGAATATAAAGCGAACCAAAATGTAGAGCTAGTGGCTGTTTGTGATATCAATGAAAGCCGGGTTAAGGAAATAGCAGAGAAATATGAAGTCACTGCTTACACAAACTATGAAGAGTTATTAAGCAGCGGAACGGTTGATGCAGTCAGCGTTTGTACACCAAACTATCTTCATGCCCCAATTTCGATTGCCGCCTTAAATGCCGGCCTTCATGTTCTTTGTGAAAAACCAATGGCAACTTCTAAACAAGAAGCCGAAGCAATGATTGCCGCGGCCAAAGAAAGTGGCAAGAAGTTAATGATTGCTCATAATCAGCGTTTTGTCCCTTCCCATCAAAGAGCACGTCAGCTGATTGCAAGCGGGGAAATCGGCAAAATTTATAGTTTTCGCACAGCATTCGGGCATGGCGGTCCAGAGGGATGGAGTGTAGATGGGAAAGAAAGCTGGTTTTTTGAAAAAGAAAAAGCCTTCGTTGGTGCAATGGGCGATTTAGGTGTCCATAAGACCGATTTACTGAGGTATGTACTAGGTGAAGAAATTACTGAGGTGGGTTCTTTCGTTGAAACAAGTGCCAAAGAATTTGCTGATGTTGATGACAATGCGGTTTGTGTATTAAAAACAGAAAGCGGGATTATCGGAACACTTGCAGCAAGTTGGGCTTATGTCAGTAAGGAAGATAATTCAACGATTATTTATGGTGAAAAAGCCATTCTACGGTTAGAGGATGATCCAACTAATTCACTTGTCGTTCAATATGCCAACGGTGAAGTCGTAAATTATCAGCTTGGAAAAATTCAGTCGAATGCTGCGGGCGGCCAACGTACGACACATGTAATCAACCATTTTGTAGATGCTGTTATTCATAATCAAGAGACACCTGTTCCTGGTGAGGAAGGAAAAAAATCGCTAGAGGTAATTTTAGCAGCCCTTCAATCAAGTGAAACAAAACAAATTGTTAAAGTGAGCGAGCTATCCTAATTTTGCATTAGGTATAAAGGGTGGTGGACTTTACCAGGCTGCCATCTCTCTTTTGATGTCTACAACCTATCAAGGATCAATAGTATAAAGTGCGAGCAGTTATAGAGAGGGGAATTCATTATGAGACTTGGAGTTTTTACCGTATTATTTGCTGAAAAATCATTCGAGGAAATGCTTGATACAGTTAAAGAAGCCGGACTACATGCAGTTGAAATCGGAACGGGATGCTATCCTGGAAACAACCACTGTGATTTAGATGGGTTATTGGAAAGTGAAGAAGCTAGACGTGAGTATATCCAAAAGGTAGAGGAACGCGGTCTGGTAATCAGTGCATTCAGCTGTCATGGAAACCCGATTTCTCCTGAAAAAGAATTTGCTCAAAACTCGCACGAAACACTCTTAAAAACCATTAAACTTGCTTCGCTTCTCGAAGTGCCGGTTGTTAACTGTTTTTCAGGCACAGCAGGAGATCATGAAGGGGCGAAATATCCAAATTGGCCTGTAACACCTTGGCCGAATGAATATGGCGACGTGTTAAAGTGGCAATGGGAAGAAAAACTGATTCCTTATTGGAAGGAAGTTGGCCAATTTGCTAAGGAGCACAACGTGAAAATAGGACTTGAACTACACGGAGGTTTTTTAGTCCACACACCATATACACTTTTGAAGCTGCGTGAGGAAACCTGTGATGCCATTGGCGCTAACTTAGACCCAAGTCACCTATGGTGGCAGGGAATTGATCCAGTTGCAGCAATTAAAATTTTAGCAAAAGAAAATGCGATTCACCATTTTCATGCAAAAGACACATACATTGATCAGGAAAACGTGAATATGTATGGATTAACGGATATGCAGCCATATGGAGAAGTGAAAACGAGGGCTTGGTCCTTCCGTTCGGTTGGCTGTGGACATAGCATCAAAGAATGGTCAGACATGATGAGTGCACTAAGAACCTATGGCTATGATTATGTGGTCAGCATCGAACATGAAGACCCAATTATGTCTATTAACGAAGGGTTCAATCGGGCAGTAACCAATTTAAAATCAATCTTAATTGAGGAACCAGTTTCCCAAATGTGGTGGGTGTAATGATGAAGAATATACCAGTTGCCGTCCAAATGTATACCTTACGGGAAGAAAGTGAAAAAGATTTTGCGGGAACATTGAAAAAAGTAGCAGAGCTCGGTTTTGATGGAGTGGAATTCGCTGGTTATGGTGGATTGACAGCGAAAGAAGTTAAATCGTTATTAGATGAGCTTGGCCTTCGCGCTGCAGCAAGCCACGTCCCGCTTGAACAATTGGAAACCAAGTTGTCTCAAGTCATTGAGGATATGAAAATATTAGGAAGTAAGTATATTGTCTGCCCTTACTTGATGCCAGATCGCCGAAGTGAACAGGATTATCAAGCGCTTATTTCTTTATTAAATCATGCGGGTGAAATATGCCGAAAAGAAGGTATTACCCTTTGTTATCACAATCATGATTTTGAACTAGAGTGCTTGTCGGATGGAAGAATGGCATTAGAAGCCATTTTTGATGATACAAGCATCGACCAGGTAAAAGCTGAACTTGATATCTATTGGTTGACTAAAGCCGGTGAAAAACCTGTTGAATGGATCAATCGTTATAAAAATAGAACACCGCTCATTCATTTAAAAGATATGACCACGGATGAAGAACAATTTTTTGCAGAACTTGGAACAGGTGGCGTTGATCTTGAAGCAGTACTTAATACCGGAGAAGAAGCCGGTGTAGAGTGGTGGGTGGTCGAACAGGATATGAGCCGCCGTACGCCGTTTGAAAGTATTGAAATCAGCATCAATTACTTGAAATCGAAGCTGCCACATCTTGTGAACAAATAACTGAAATGTGGTATAGAAAGTTGAACGAACTGAGGTGCACAAGTGAACAAAAAGTGGTGGAAAGAAAGTGTCGCCTATCAAGTCTATCCTCGAAGTTTCATGGACAGCAATGGGGACGGGATTGGTGATTTAAAAGGTGTAACAGCCAAATTAGATTACCTAAAAGAGCTAGGAATTGATGTGATTTGGCTGTCGCCGATGTATAAATCACCGAATGACGACAATGGTTATGATATTTCAGATTACCAGGATATTATGGAAGAATTCGGAACGATGGCAGACTTTGATGAGTTGCTTGACGGAGTTCATCAGCGTGGAATGAAAATAATCCTGGATTTGGTCATCAATCATACGAGCGATGAACACCCTTGGTTTATTGAGTCACGCTCCTCTAAGGACAACCCGAAGCGTGACTGGTACATTTGGAGAGATGGCCAAGATGGAAAAGCGCCGAACAATTGGGAGTCGATTTTCAGTGGGCCTGCTTGGAGATATGATAAAGAAACAGAACAGTATTTCATGCACATCTTCTCTGCACGTCAGCCTGATTTGAATTGGGAAAACCCTGAGGTAAGAAATGCTCTAGAAACAATGGTAAACTGGTGGCTGGAAAAAGGAATTGACGGTTTCCGTGTAGATGCGATCTCACATATAAAAAAAGAACCAGGATTCCCTGATATGCCTAACCCAGAAAATCTTGATTACGTGCCATGCTTTCCTAAAATGATGAATGTGGATGGAATTGATGAATTCCTCACAGAATTTTCTCAAAAAACATTTAAAAACTATGACATCATGACCGTTGGGGAAGCAAATGGCGTCGGGCTTAATGAAGCTGATCAATGGGTGGGTGAAGAAAACGGCTATTTCAATATGATTTTCCAATTCGAATTTTTAGACTTATGGGATAAGGATGCAGAAGGATCCATTGACGTTCGTAAATTAAAAAAGGTTTTAACCAAATGGCAGACAGGTTTAGAAGGCAGAGGATGGAATGCCTTATTTATCGAAAACCATGACCAGCCACGACGGGTTTCTAGCTGGGGTAATGACCGGGAGTTTTGGAAAGAGAGTGCTAAAATGCTAGGAGCGCTATATTTCCTCATGAAAGGGACTCCATTTATTTACCAGGGTCAGGAAATTGGGATGACGAACGTCCAATTCCCGTCTATTCATGATTACAACGATGTTGGCATGATTAACTATTATCATGTTGAAACCGCCAAAGGACGTTCCCATGAAGAAATTATGAAAGTTATTTGGGAAAAGGGCCGGGATAATGCTCGGACGCCGATGCAATGGGACTCATCTAACATGGGAGGATTCACTACTGGCAATCAAACATGGCTGGGTGTGAATCCAAACCTCACAGAAATAAATGTTGAATCACAATTAAACGATCCTGACTCGATTTTATCTTTTTATAAAAAATTGATTCGCTTAAGAAAAGAGAATCCCGTATTTGTTTATGGTACTTACAGCTTAATAGCTGCGAATCATCCGAAACTGTTTGTGTATTCGCGCAGATTAGGTAAACAAAAAGTACTTGTTATTAACAATTTTAGTGAAAAATCAACAAGGTTTCGTGTCCCAGGTAGTTTATCTTATTCCACTTCTAAACTGGTCCTTAACAATTATGAAGTTGTGGGTAAGAAATTATCGAAAAATTTCACATTAAAACCTTATGAAACAAGGGTATATATACTGAAGTAAAACATGGGGGCATTTGCCCCTTTTCTCATTTTTGAGAGTCCTATAAATATTGGGATTTAATGAATGATGAATAAATAATTAAACAAAGAACAAATTAATATTATGTATTTTTTAAAGGTAAAATGAACTAGTCATTTTACCTTTTTTCTATTTTAGTAAATATGAGGATATTATTAAGTTACGTTAACTAAAGAAAAACTGATTATTTTTAGAAAAAATTGATTTTTTTAAAATATAAGTTGATTGAAAGCGCATAACATGGTATATTGTTAATATAAATTTAGTTAACTTAACTAAACAAAATAAAGTTGTAGGTGAGTATATGGCAACGATTAGAGATATTGCGGAGCATGCCAGTGTTTCAACGGCAACCGTATCTAGAATACTAAACAATGACCCTACTCTTTCTGTATCCGAGGATACGAGGAAAAGGGTCATCGAAATCGTCAATGAGCTAAATTATAAACCATTAAGAAAAAAAAGTGGAAAAGCGGATAAACCAATAGAAACATTTAATATTGGCCTGATCATGTTGAATGATGAAACTATTGACCCGTACTTTCAGTCAATACGGCTGGGGGTGGAAAACACCTGTAATCAATATTCCTTTAATATCGCCTCGACATTTATGGTTGGTAAAAGCAACATAACAGCGGAGAGCTTAAGTGGTTTAGATGGTCTTATTGTTATGGGGGACGTTGATATTAAAGATTTAAAAGAAATTTACTATGAAAATAATAATATCGTTGCAGTAGACTATCTTCCCCAAGATTTGAATGTGGATGTTGTAATTTCAGATTTTGAAGGCGCTACCCATCAAGTTTTGGAGCATTTAATTGGTCTTGGTCATACTGATATTGCCTATTTAGGCGGAAGAGGAATGGTCTATGGTGTGAATAGTAATATAACACTTGAAAAAGAGGATACAAGGAAAAGTGCATTCGAAAAAATAATGAAAGAGAAGGGCTACTATAACCCGGCTAAAGTATTTGAAGCAGATTGGGGCCCATCCAGTGGTCATTTATTAACGAAACAATTAGTAGAAAGTGGGCAGATGCCAAGTGCAATTGTTGTTGGAAGTGATCCAATGGCATTGGGTGTCCTTCGTGCCTTGCATGAAGCAGGGATCAAAGTTCCCGAAGAAGTTTCGGTTTTTAGCTTTGATGATATCGAAGCCGCCGCCTATATGAATCCGCGTCTTTCTACTGTGAAAGTACATGGCGATGAAATGGGGAAAACCGCTGTGAAGCTTCTATATGATCGTTTGAAAGGGAGAACCCTACCACTGAAGGTTACTCTACCAACAGAATTAGTTTTACGTGATAGTGTCAGCGCAAAAAAACAATAAAACGGGTTCAAGGAGGGAGATGGGAGTGATTATCAGCAAATTCTGTAATCGCTGCCAATCCTTTCATTAAATAAAGTTTTCATAAAATGAAAATCTATCAAAATATGGGGGATTCTCGATGAAAAAATCAATCTCGTTAGTTGCAACTGGTATGATCGCGCTTTCTGTTCTTGCAGGGTGTGGCAGTAAGGAAGCTTCAGGTGGTTCAAATGGAAAGGTGAAAATTGAATTTTTAGAGTACAAATCTGAAGCAAAAGGTACATTTAGTGAATTAGCCAAAAAATTTGAAAAAGAAAACCCCAATATTGATATTGTTGTTACTAATCCACCGGATGCTGTAACCGTATTAAAAACACGGGTAGCCAAACGTGATCTTCCTGATGTTATTGGGATGGGCGGGGATGTATCCTATGCAGAGATTTCAAAGGCAGGAGCTTTTAAAGATGTTTCGAAAGACAGCACATTAAATGATATTCAGCCAGCGTATATTGACATGTTAAAGGATATTTCAAAACAGGACAAAGTATATGGAATTCCCTATGCAGCAAATGCCAATGCAGTAATTTATAACAAAACTATTTTCAAAGAATTAGGCATTGAAGTACCAACAACATGGGAAGAATTTATCGCGGCAGCGGAAAAAGTTAAAGCTGCAGGGAAAATTCCATTTTACTTTACCTTTAAAGATGCTTGGACAGCCTTACCTGCTTACAATGTTCTCGCAGCAAACACACAGGGAGATGACTTCTTTAAAAAGTTAGATAAGGGAGATACGAAATTTGCAGAAGGGCACAAGGAAGCAGCTGAAAAGCTATTAACCCTGCTCGAATATGGCCATAAAGATCAGAATGGTAAAGCGTATAATGATGGAAACGTAGCCTTTGCAAAAGGTGAGTCTGCTATGTATCTACAAGGTATTTGGGCGATTCCAGAAATTAAAAAAGCGAATCCAAACATTGAGGTGGGCGTATTCCCTTACCCAATTGGAGAATCAAAAGTTGTATCAGGTGTAGATTTATTACTTGCTCAATCTGCGACGACTGAGCATCCGAAAGAAGCTAAAAAGTTTATTGAATTTCTTTTGAGTGATGAAAATATGAAAGAATATCTTACACAGCAAAACGCCTTTTCAGCTAAAACAGGTATCGTACAGGAAGCACCTGAGTTAGAAGGATTAAAAGCAAGCTTTGCAAAAGGCGCTGTAGTTGACTTCCCTGACCACTATGTACCAACTGCCGTTGCCCTTGAAAAACAATTGCAGGTACTTACACAGAAAAAAGATGTTAATCAATACTTGAAAACTCTAGATACTGAATGGGAAAAGGTAGCAAACCGTAAATAATAATTTAATCATGGAGAAATTGGGGGAATCCTAATTTCTCCATCTTTATAAAGGAGTGAAAGAAGTGAGTAAAGAAGATTTCGCCTTGAAAAACGGTAGTATTCCTTCTGTTAAGATAAAAGAAAAGAAGAAAACTATGAAACTCAAAAACTTACCTTTTTATTTAATGACAGTACCTGCACTTCTCCTTTTTGCTATTTTTCATACATCTCCAGCTATTCAAGGCATTTATTATTCATTTACAAACTGGGATGGCTTAAGTTTCACTTACGACTTTGTAGGATTCAAAAATTATTTGAATCTATTTAAGGACTTTAACATTTTAAATTCTTATTTATTTACCTTTAAGTTTGCTATTATTTCAACGATACTCGTTAACGTTTTGAGTCTAATGATTGCCATGGGACTAAATGCAAAAATTAAAGGAAAGAATTTTTTTCGGGCTGCTTACTTTTTACCAAATGTCCTTGGCGTGTTAATTGTTGGTTTTATCTTCAATTTTATATTTTCTAATGTAATCCCACAAATAGGCGATAAACTGGATCTTGGATTTTTATCGACTAATATTCTAGGGAGTGAAAATACTGCATGGATAGGAATCGTCATTGTAGCTGTATGGCAAGCATGTGCCTTCAATGTCATTCTCTATTTATCAGGTTTGCAGACAGTTCCAACAGAATTATACGAAGCATCAAGTCTAGATGGAGCGAATAAATGGCAGGAATTTTGGAAGATAACATTTCCAATGATTGCTCCTTTCTTCACAATCAATATGGTGCTTTCTATGAAAAGCTTCTTAATGGTTTTTGATCAGGTAGTTGCCTTAACAGGTGGCGGACCAGGCCGTGCCACGGAGTCCATTTCACTTCTCATTTATAAAGGTGGCTTCCAAGGCGGAGAATTTGCTTACCAATCAGCCAACTCCGTTATCTATTTTATTGTAATTGTTATCGTCTCTGTATTTCAAATCAAGGTTCTCCAAAGAAGGGAGATGGATATGTAATGTTGAAACAAAAGACGAATTGGCCAGTTACGATTCTAATTGCATTAGGATCATTATTTATACTTTTCCCATTATATATTGCAGTTTCAATTGCGTTAAAAACACCTGATGAGCTCGCGCAATCTGTCCTTTCTCTTCCTTTAGGTTTTCATTTCGATAACTTTAAAAAGGCGATTGAATCTACTAACTTTTTTGCAGCATTAAAAAATAGTGCATTTATTACAGTAATTACAGTTGTTTTTACGATTTTAACAAACTCATTGGTTGCTTATGCCATCGCCAGAAATTTGCATCGCAAATTTTTCAAAGGTCTATATTACTATTTTGTCAGTGCCTTGTTTATCCCATTTCCGATTATTATGCTACCACTGGTAAAACAGACAGCCGCTTTTGGTATGGATAATCAAGGTGGACTGATCTTTTTATACATTGTTTATGGAGCTGCATTAAATATCTTTATTTACACAGGATACATTCGTTCGATTCCAAAGGAACTGGAGGAAGCGGCCATCGTAGACGGCTGCAGTACTTGGGGAGTATTTTGGAAAGTGATTTTCCCGTTGTTAACCCCGATTAATGCAACTGTTGGAATTCTAACATGCTTATGGGCTTGGAACGACTTTATGCTGCCATTGATCATCTTAAATGATCCTGCAGATGCGACTCTTCCTTTGGTTCAATATATTTTCCAGTCTGAGTTTGGTACGGACTTTAATTTAGCATTTGCATCATACCTATTAGCTCTATCACCAATGGTCATTGTCTACATCTGTGCACAAAAATGGATTATCGGCGGTGTGGTAAAGGGAGCTATTAAATAACAGTTTTAGGAGTTGAGGTTTTTATGGGAATCCAATTTGATTCAAAAAATAAATCGTTTCATTTACAGGCCAAGGATACAAGTTATGTCATGGAAATTCTCCATGAAGGATATTTAGTGCACCTTTATTGGGGCCGAAAAATCAACACCTATCGTCATTCTAATTTTCTGCAGTTTTTAGACCGCGGTTTCTCAGGAAACCCTTATCAGCATAAAGATGACAGGACTTTCTCCCTTGATACGCTTCCGCAAGAGTATCCACAGTATGGGAATACAGATTTTAGGAAGCCTGCTTATCAAATCCAGCTCGAAAACGGTTCAACCATAACTGACCTAAGATACCAAACCCATTCGATTTTTAAGGGGAAAGCTCCTTTGGAGGGGCTGCCTGCAACGTATACAGAGAGTGACAACGAGGCGGAAACACTTGAAATTACAATGGAAGATTCCTTAATCGGCCTGAAGGTGATCCTAAGTTATACCGTTTTCGAGCAGTTTAATGTCATTACACGTTCGGTACGATTTATCAATGAGGGGAGTCAGTCACTAAAGTTGTTAAGTGCGCACAGTCTCTGTGTTGATTTCAGGGATGCCGATTTTGAGTTTTTACATCTTCATGGTGCCCATGTAAAGGAACGACATATTGAACGATTGCCGCTCCGTCATGGAATCCAGTCAGTTGAAAGCACAAGAGGTGCAAGCAGTCATCAGCATAATCCATTTATTGCTTTGTTAAGGAAAGGCACAACAGAAGATTCAGGAGAAGTATATGCCTTTAACTTTGTATACAGTGGTAATTTCCTGGCGCAGGCGGAAGTGGACCAATTTAGGAACACGAGAGTCACTATGGGGATCAATCCCTTTGATTTTAACTGGACGCTTGAACCTAATGAAGCCTTCCAAACACCAGAAGTTGTTATGGTATATTCATCAGAAGGTGTAGGCAGTATGTCAAGGACGTTTCATGAGTTGTACCGTACGCGCTTAGTAAGAGGCAATTTCCGGGATAGAGAACGCCCAATTTTAGTGAACAACTGGGAAGCAACTTATTTTGATTTTAATGCGGACAAGATTTTAGATATTGCAGAAACAGGACGTGAGTTAGGAATCGAATTGTTTGTCCTAGATGATGGGTGGTTTGGTAAGAGAAATGATGATAAAACTTCATTGGGAGATTGGTTCGTTGACCGCCAGAAACTTCCCGAAGGTTTGAATCATCTCGCTCTTCGTGTCAAGGAGCTGGGACTGGATTTTGGACTATGGTTTGAACCGGAAATGGTTTCTGTTGACAGTGATCTATACCGAGAACATCCAGATTGGTGCCTACATGTTCCAGGGCGCAATCGTTCGGAGAGTCGTAATCAATTAATACTCGATTTCTCAAGGGAGGATGTCTGCTATGAAATTACAAAGAGAGTTTGTAATATTTTAGCAAGTGTCCCAATCTCATATGTGAAATGGGATATGAACCGCCATATGACCGAAATCGGTTCGGCTGCTCTTCCTCCTGAAAGACAAAGAGAGACAGCGCACCGTTATATGCTTGGATTATATAAGGTGATGGAATCTATCACATCTTCCTTCCCGCATGTTCTATTCGAAAGCTGCTCGGGCGGAGGAGGAAGATTTGATCCGGGAATGCTCTATTACATGCCGCAGACATGGACAAGTGACAATACGGATGCTGTCTCACGGTTAAAAATTCAATATGGCACAAGTCTTGTTTACCCGATTGTTACCATGGGTTCACACGTATCTGCTGTTCCGAATCATCAGGTTCATCGCAGTCCATCTATACAGATGCGTGGCGATGTAGCGATGTCTGGGAATTTAGGCTATGAGCTTGATTTATCGAATCTATCAGAGGATGAAAAAGAAATTGTCAAAGAGCAAGTTTCTCACTATAAGGAAATTCGTCAATTAATCCAGTTTGGTGATTTTTATCGATTGCAAAGTCCATTTGAAGGAAATGAGACATCTTGGCTTTTCACTACTAAGGACAAGACAGAAGCAATCGTCTATTATTTCCGGGTTTTGGCAGAACCAGCTGCACCAACTGCAGTTTTAAGGCTAAAGGGAATTGATCATTCAAAACAATATCGAGTTGACGGTACTGATCAAGTATTTGGCGGGGATGAACTCTCTTATGTTGGACTCGCTATTCCGGTGGAAATAAAGGGAGACTTTCAAAGTTTTGTTTGGCATTTGAAAGAACTATAGTTTTTGATAGTTAAAGTCAATAAATAGGTATAAGGGAACGATGAAAACCAATGTGTTAAATGGCTTCATCGTTTTTCTTTTTTTGTAGATAAAAAAAGTGAGGGATATTCATGGAACAGAATCATCAACAACGTTTGTCAACATGGCAACTTATCTATGGTCCCTGTTGAAGAGTTGCAGAAGTTACGGAATGAATACATTTTTGTACCGCAAACGAACATTTCAGAAAAAATAATTTTGGAACATATCCACGGGGAATGCCTGGAAATTATTGCAGAGTTTTCTTTAAAGGAATGTTCTGCTGAAAAGTTTGGCCTCCATGTTCGCTGTTCATTGGATGGGCAAGAAAAAACTTCTGTAATTTATGATGTCAAAGATGGTAAAATTTATGTGGACCGAAAGTACTCGGGCAAAAGAGAAGGCGGAATTAGAACAAGTGTTGTGCATGGAAATCATGATTCTATTAAACTCCACCTATTTATTGACAGGTCATCGTTAGAGTTGTTTGTCAATGATGGAGAAACAGTAATGACAACACGTATTTATCCTGACCCGTTAAGTACTTCAGTAGAATTATATAGTGAGGGAGGAGTAGCCAACTTAATAAAATTAGATTCATGGACTTTAAACGATATATGGAGATAAGGAGACAAAAGAATGCAGGAGCTAATACCTGTTTTTGGCTATGTTGCAGCTATTTTAACCACCCTTTCTTTCCTGCCACAGGCAATTAAAACAATCAAAGAGAAAAATACAGAAGGAATATCATTAGTCATGTACAGCTTGTTCACAAGCGGAGTTTTAATGTGGCTGTTGTATGGACTATTTGTAAATGATATTCCAATAATTGTTGCAAACGCTGTAACGTTAATTTTAGCTGTAACAATATTAACTTTAAAAATTAAATATAGTACAAATGCTAAATAATACGAAAAAGACGATTCGGTGCCGAAGTGTCTTTATTCATGTTTGTTACTCTAAATATAAATCCATGTAAATGTTTTCAATATGAAGTTGGTTTAGCTAGAAATGAAAAGAGTAGTGGTATCCTCATTTGTTTGGGATACCACTTTTTTTGGGGAGATTAGTTTTTTCCACGTGGAATGTATAGGTCTCTTTCCAACCATTAATTCCCCCATTTCATGGACACCTTTAAAGTGCAGCAGCTGGCAGGATTATTTTGGTTTGGTTGTGTGGTGAGTTCGAAGATGACGCCACTTGGCGTAAATGTAGTTATCACAGGGACTCTTAATCCAATGCTACTAATTAAATGATCAACATCCGCTTTTTTCCCTTGCTGGGCAGCAGTCATCATTTTGCGAGCAAAGTCTGAATCTCCTAATCGATCAAGTAAAATACTTCCTTGAGCCATTAATTGCCGAAATGATTTGACTGACTCCTCAAATATTTTAACATCAACTGGCGGATAACTCCTTGGGAATGTATGCACCATCAATTGAGGCGGGTAAACAGGCAATGGAGGATAGACTGGATAGTGATATGGGTAAATATACATTCGTACTCTGCTCCTTCCATATTTAAAACACAAGGCAATATACGGTATGTAATTTTGGGAATATTGGTTACTGGAAAGTTTTGTATAAAACGTGATACATATCACCGAAATGATTGTCCGTTGTGACAACTTTAGGCTCACTCGGCGTATTTGCCGAATCCGGTGTTGTAACTCAGCCTATGGAGACGGTTAAATCGATTGAGGTCGTGTTGAACGATGATTACTTTAATCCGAAAGGCATCACTATTCCGAATGGAACAACCACAACGTTGATATTGAAAAACAAAGGTAAGAAAGAGCACACCTTCACAGTGGAAAAGCTCGGAATTGACGCCGAGGTACAGCCAGGAAAAGAAAAAAACATTACTGTGAAACCGAAACAGCCCGGTACATATGAACTGATATGCCGGTACCATTTCCAGGAAGGAATGGTTGGATAAGTAATAGTCAAATAAAGGCCAATTAGGTAACGGGGTTCAGTTTATGGGGAGAAAACACTGATTATCAACTGAATTCACATTGTTTTTACACTTGTTTTTACATTAAAATGACTAATAATAATAGCAACTGAATTAACTCAGTTGCTATTATTATTAGTCCTACATTCTTTAATTTCCCCTGCATCCGTCAAACATCGAATGTACAATTCTTGTAATTGGGTTTTCCCGAGACTTTAAGCTACGTATCATTTATTTCTTATTTACAATCAGCACTGCAGACACTTAGAGTGCTGTTCACTTCTTAGAAGATAAGATTAATAGAGGGTATTCAATAAAAACATACAAGATTAGTATTCTTGTATCTTGAGGAAGAACTTTTTGATTTTTTCGGAGGCTCGAATGTCTTAAACCACACTATTTTTAACGGTAGCACTATCGCTGCCATCAGGATCAAATAAAGCAACGCTTGGAAAATTTAAAGGGGATAGACCTCCATTTTGTTCCCCAATTCCTTGGTTCCGTTTGTATGAAACAAATAGATCCAGGTGCTGACTTGGACCAAGATTGAGAACTGCTCCATGGTCAATGGCATTAATCTTAATACCTAAAATATTGAGTACAACCGGCGCAAATGTCATGGTGTCATTCATAAGGGGTTAGGCAGATTAGCTGTTTCAAAAGAGGAATTGGCATCAAACTGATCCCGATCATCAATACTGCTCCTCGTACCAAGAAAGTTGCTTCCATCTCCCATATTTTGCCCTAACCCCATATTTTTCTTGTCTGAATTATGCCATTCAGCCAAAAGGTTTTGACCAACATTTATAGCTGATGCATTCTCAAAGGAATTCACTTTAATAATATTTATATTTATTGCTGCATTTAAGTGTTTTAATTTTTTTAAGTCTTGAATCCAGTTTAATAGTTTAACGAACCCCTCTTCATTATTTTCAAATATAAGAGGATCTCCAACTACAATTCCACGGAAGTTAACTGCTCTTGCAACGTGTAGTTGTTGAGCAATATCAACACCAACAATAAGATGTGTATCGGAAATTCTTTCAATTAGTTGATTTTGTTTGTCTTGCATTTTAAAATTCATATTAGGGCTTCCTCCTTAAGACTCTGAGTTAGATTAGACTCTATACTCGTATCTTACTGAGGGGCTCTATTTTTTTCAAACCTGATATTTAACGATCTACAGGAATGCTAACCTGCTTCGTTACTTGAATAAGAAAACAATGCCTTGCTTCTTTACCTCATAGTTGTTGAACTAACTCCCGTTACTTGAATAAGAAAAAAGCATTACCGCTGTTCCAGTAATGCACCCTTTAGCTGAATAAGGAAAAATTCCGTTGCCCGACTTCTTACTTTGAACAACTATCCATGCTCTGTCCCTACCGCTTGATTTTCACTTCTTTCCCCTGTATATCCAGGATTTTTGGACTGTATATGTTTAATGGCTCCAGGTCAGTATCTTGGGCATAATACAGTTTATATACATTAGAGAGGGGGATAGTATGAGGCTAAGAAATGGAGATTTTTATACAAATGTTTTTACCAATAAATTATATAGGTTAAATGAAGATGACAATAGCAGCTGGTACTTGAGTTTACGTGATGAAGAAGGTTATCATGAAACAGAAAAGACATCAGGGCGTGATATGATTAGATTGGTAGAAGGTGGTTATAAAAAAAGCTAATAAAAAAACTACCCCATTCCTGTCAGGGTTCCTGTAATCAGATGTTTTAGTGGAAAGTCGGTAAAACTTGAAACAATATAAGATATTCAAAGGAAAAAAAGTGCCTTTATGTCGAATATAACAGATAAAGGGGATGACCCAATGAATAAAGTTGAGTTATTAAAAAAATTACTAAACGGTAGTCGAGGTAATATGTTTTCATTAGAGATTCCTACTACAAAAGAAGATGAAAAAAAGATTCAAGAATTGGTTAGAGTATTAGAAACAGAAGAAAAAATTAAATTAAGAGAATATGTACAGAGAGAAGACTCAGTTTATTTACATGGAATAATTAAGTATGCATCCGAATAATCGGATGCCTTACTTTCTTGAACTAAACCCGTTACTTTAAGTACAACACTTCACAATCTGCTTCGTTAATCAAACAAAAATAGGCGATGCCTTGTCAAAGCATCGCACCCTTTAGCCATCCATGAAGCGCAAAAATCAGCGCTTCACCACAGAGAATGAAAATGGTCACTAAACGTCAATACTGATTCTACGGCT
>NZ_JAGGQX010000044.1:0-69763 GCF_018613095.1 Bacillus sp. ISL-75 | reverse complement strand
CCTTGCTAATTGTGTTGCAATCTTTTTCATATTTTGGCAGGCTGCCGTAAGGAGAGCCTGTTCGCTTGCTTTCTTCAATCCCCGTAACCAGCAATAGCGAAGCCCGTGCAGAATCATGAACATTTCCAGGAGTAACATATACATCGGTAATAATGTTAAATTTCATATCAGTAGTCCGGTGATCGAGATAACAAAACATTTCCTGCTTGTTTTCACGAGACATAAATCCACATTCAGGATCAGTGGTACTAACCCGAATTTCTTTAGTTTCCTTCCCTTCTTCCCTTTCCTTTAACGGCTTTTTTCCGTGAGCTAATCTGTCCTCTTCTACGGCTTTATTCAATTCATCAAAATATTCACGAGTCTCTACTTCAATTTCTTGTTTTGTGAATTTATGTTTATTAGCGTTAGCCTTTAAATGAGTAGAATCCGAAAATAAGACACGACCACCTACCATCTTGTGATTCATTGCCTGGAGAACAATCTCATCAAATATTTCCTGAAAGATATCGGTACCTTTAAAACGATGTTGGCGATTAATTTTTTATTGTTTGTTTGTGTTAAGAGCAGTGCATTATTGATTTTACAGCTCTGTTGATTTGCGCGGAAGGCACGCAGACTCCTGCGGGAGTACGGGGCAGGGGAGACCCCGCAGGCGCTTCAGCGCCGAGGAGGCACCCCGGCACGCCCGCGGAAAGCGAAGTGCCTGGAGCGCAAATCAACAGACATGTTGCAAAGCCTATATATTAATAATATTATAACGAATTAACGCGGTGTATTGTTAAAGTTATTGTAGAAAATAAGAGGCTGTCGAAAGTTTCTCGACAGCCTGAGCCTGCAATTTTGCAGACTTTTTTCTTCATTATACTAGCAACTCATTATCAGCATTAGAATAAATACTTAGCATGTTTGCTCTGATACATTTTGCCTCTTCAAAATGTTCATATTTAAATGGAAAAAATAATCCAAATTCCTCTAAGGTCTCAACATTCTTATTAAATAATAATGTATACTGAACATCAAGTTGAGAGGCCTCAAGAATAGAGATTAATGTTTGAATACTTGTCATTACCTGAAAGGCATCTTTTAATGTGTTAAAATCTTCAGATGTATGCAAAACCTTTAACTGTTCAAATTGATTAATTTCCTCATCGGTATAGTAGAGAGGAAAAATATTCGAATAGATGTACCTCACCAGTTCATTAATTTCTTCTTCCTGACTGGGTGTGGAGGCAAAAACAATTTTCACTTTTAACCCACCTTTGCCATCGCTTATTTCTGTCTGATTGTATATCATAAGAATAACATAACAAAGACTGTATTTACGGTGGTAATTATAACCTGAAGGAGAATTAAATGCTAAAAACAATGCGAATGGGTGAATGGTTTCAACTAACGGTTCCTTTGGAATGGAATGGAAGAACCATTGCTGATATTTTTCGAAACGTATGGGAAGCCCCCAAAAAATTAACTCATTCTTTTAGAATGGAAAATAAAGTTTTACTAAATGGGGATCAGGCTAACTGGAATATCCCTCTTAGTCATGGTTCGAAGCTGCAATTTAAACTTTTTGAGGAAGAAGAATTACTAATCACACCAAACTATATAGATGTCGACATCCTTTATGAGGACGACCATGTATTGGTTCTTAACAAACCGCCATTTATGAATACCCATCCGAATGACCCAAACGCCGATCTATATACCCTTGTTAATGCGGTGCAATATTATCTGCAATCAAATGGGGAAATAAGAAACATTCGGCAGGTTCATCGATTAGATCGCGATACATCAGGTGCCATCCTTTTTGCTAAACATGCTCTAGCTGGTGCTATTTTGGACAATATGCTCGAAAAACGGGAGATTAAAAGAACCTACATTGCTTTGGTTCATGGGATAGTTAAACATAGAAGCGGAACAATTAAGGATCCAATCGGCCGTGACCGCCATCATGCAACCAAAAGAAGAGTTTCTCCAACAGGTCAAGAGGCACTTACCCATTACATGGTCTTAAAGGCAGACAAAGACAAACAACAATCCTATGTTAAATGTTGGCTCGATACAGGGAGAACCCATCAAATCAGAGTTCACTTAAGTCATCTCGGACATCCTTTAGTTGGAGATACTTTGTATGGCGGGAAAGCAATTATTAAAAGACAAGCACTCCATGCAGCAAAGCTTGAGTTGATTCACCCATTTACTCAGGATAAAATTGTATGTCATGCTCCATTTTTAGATCAACCTGCTATTTTTAAAGATATTGACATATATTCAATTTAGGTTATTGAACCACAAACCATTGAAAAAGCCTCCTGGTTTAGGAGGCTTTTTCAATGGTTATTTATCGGTTCTTCTAAAGGCTCGCAAAATGAAGCTTAGCAGCAAGACCAATACTGCAGAACCAATGATTGCAGGTACTATTGCAAAATCAGCCACATGCGGCCCCCAGTTACCTAAAATCGCTGTCCCAAGCCACGCCCCAACAAATCCAGCTATGATGTTACCAATGATGCCGCCCGGTATATCTCTTCCAACGATAAGGCCTGCTAACCATCCAATAATCCCACCAATAATTAATGCCCAAATGAAACTCATTTAGAACACTCCTTTTTAGTATTCAATTATTTGTCTCAGGCAGTATTGGAAAAGTAACTTAATTTTCATGCTACCTGTACCTATAAAGTACCCTATTTTCATTTTTATACTCAGAAAAGAAAAAATCTTACAACCTTCCTTTAATACATAAATCAATGAATTTAGGTAAAAGTAAAAAGGTCTCCATCTTAAAAATGAACTATTCAAAAAATTCTAATGTTAAGTTTTTGTAAAGTTACATAGAATTTGTTTCTTTCTTCGACATTTTTCAGATAAAATATCTAAGTTGGTCTACAAGACGTTTTAAATTAAAATGGGGGTAATTACATGGCATTCAAAAAAACTGATAAATTTATGGCATTACTTAGTAATATTTCTGCGAACCTTAAAGAAAGTGCAAATTTCTTCACTGATTATAAATTAAAAAATGTGAGTGATTTGAAAATTTTCTCAGAGAAAATGAAAGAACTGGAAACGAAAGGAGATACATTCGTTCACGAAGTAATCAAAGAATTGAATGATGCTTTCATCACTCCAATTGAACGTGAAGACATTCTTCTTCTAGCGATGAGCATGGATGATGTTCTGGATGGCCTTGAAGGATGTGCGGCATTATTTGAAATGTACTCCATTACGAATGCAGATGACTATATGAAGAAATTTGTGGATGCTATTCAAGCCAGTGTTCATGAAATTGACAAAGCGGTTGAACTGCTTTCAAATAAAAAGTTACAACAAATAAGAGAACATGCGATTAAAATAAAAGATTATGAATCCAACTGTGATAATATCTTACGCCAGTCGATTAAAAATTTATTTACGGTTGAAAAAGATCCAATCCGTATCATTCAATATAAAGAAATCTACGAAAATCTTGAAGATATCGCAGACTATTGCCAAACCGTAGCTAATACACTTGAAACCATTATCATGAAAAATGCTTAAGGAGCAAAAATATGAGCGTTGTATTAATTCTAACGATTTTAATTGTAATTGGTGCCCTTGCATTTGACTTTATAAATGGATTCCATGATACTGCAAATGCAATCGCTACCTCTGTATCAACAAAAGCTCTAAAGCCACGCCAAGCAATTTTGCTGGCAGCCGTAATGAATTTTATTGGTGCTTTAACATTCACAGGTGTAGCCAAAACCATATCTAAGGATATTGTTGATCCATTCTCACTAACTGGTGGTCATACCGGATCAATTGTTATTTTTGCGGCGCTGCTATCGGCTATTATTTGGAACCTACTCACATGGTATTACGGGATTCCAAGCAGCTCTTCCCATGCAATTATTGGTTCTATTGCTGGTGCGGCAATTGCTGCTAAAGGATTTGACGTAATTAAAGCAGAAGGTTTTATAAAAATCCTTGAAGCATTAGTCCTATCACCGATCTTAGCTTTCACAGTTGGGTATATTGTTTACAGCATTTTTAAAGTAGTGTTTAAGAACTTCAATTTAACAAAGACAAACCGAAACTTTCGTTTTATCCAGATTGCTACTGCGGCATTACAATCCTATTCACACGGAACAAATGATGCACAAAAATCAATGGGGATTATCACCATGGCTCTGTTAGCTAATGGTTATCTGCATACTGATGAGGTTCCTTTTTGGGTACAACTTTCTTGTGCGATTGCAATGGGACTTGGTACTTCGATTGGCGGATGGAAGATCATTAAAACAGTGGGCGGGAAAATTATGAAGATCCGTCCGATTAATGGTGTTGCAGCGGATTTAACGGGTGCAGCGATCATTTTCGGGGCCACCTACATCCACTTACCTGTCAGTACTACACACGTCATCTCTTCAGGAATACTTGGTGTAGGTGCTTCGCATCGTCTTAAAGGGGTAAAATGGGGTACTGCTCAGCGGATGTTAATTACGTGGGTCATTACATTACCAATAACCTCCTTATTAGCAGGTATTATTTATTTTATTTTGAATATCTTCTTTTAAAAAAACAACCAGGAATTTTTTTCTCCTGGTTATTTTTTTAATCCTTTATAATAGTCATTTTTTTTGGTGATATCACTTCTAAATGCCTCGAACTTTCATATTTTTATGTTAGAGGACAAGTTTTGAGGTGAGATTGTGAAGGAAAAAATTACAGCTATGCTGCTTGGGAGTTTGCTATTGAGTCTTGGGGTAAATGGATTTTTAGTTCCCTATCATTTGCTAGACGGAGGGGTAATCGGCTTAGGGCTACTCATTCATTATTTTTACGGATGGCCGACTGGTCTAAGTATTATCCTTTTAAGTCTACCTTTATATGTCTTAGCCTGGTTTTTTGAGCGACGCTACTTCTACTATAGCCTCCACGGACTGATCATTTCTTCGTTTTGTATTGATTTTCTTTCATTTATGAACGGAAAAATACAATTGGGTATATTACCAAGTACAATAATTGGTGGATTACTTGTCGGCATTGGCATCGGTCTTATGCTTCGTTATGAAACAAGTACGGGTGGGACTGATTTACTCGCTCAGATTCTAACCAAATTTACTTCAATAAATGTAGGTATCATTATATTCTTAATCGATGGTCTAGTCATTACGAGCGGCATTCAAATAGTCGGTTTAGAAAATTTTTTTTATTCCCTTCTTACGATCATATGTGTCGGCCTTATGACGACCTTAACTGTTAGTGGTAATAATAATGAGTATTTTCCTTACTATTGAGAAAAAAAAGATTTAAAAGAAACGCTGGTTCTGGTGAGCCAGCGTTTTAATTTGTATTCTTACCATCCTTAATTTCCGCCGTTCGAAAGGCCTCTTTCATGATTCCATAAGATTTTTTCAACCGTTCATAAAAGGCTGGCTCCTCCCACTTTTTCCAACTGTAGAAAAATGAATCGGTTTGATGCAGCTGATTATTAGTTATATTAGGAAATGTCTGCTGGACCTTCCCATTCTCTGTTGTCACAATAGCCACCCTAATTCCGCTTGTTTCAATGCTGCTTGCCAAGCCACTTTCCCACACATTTCCCATTACTTCTCTTAAACTAGGGTCTTTCACATTTAATAGCTGCCATGGAATTCTACCTTCAATAACCTTCATATCATTACTTATACTTATATCCGTTAATGAATCGAATTCTTTATTTTTTGGATTGGCATTCCCAAACTTCAGTTTTCCCGTCTCGTAGCTCTCAAATGGAATAATTGTTTTTGTGGACGGAATAGTTAATTTCTTAAAAAGAGCCAGTCTAATGGGATGAAACACTCCATTATCCTTTTGTTTAGCATATGGCTGCTCCTGAATCATCTTCAAAAGCTGAGCATATTGATAATAGAATGTATCATAATAGCTATCAACCATGATTTTGGAATTATTAGTTCCTGTAAGTTTTATTAAAAAATCAATTCCATAGTCTGTTTTTATAAAACTCTTACCTGCTAATGGTATATTAGTTTGCCCTTGCTTATTGATGGTATCGAGTAATAGGAAAGTTCCTTGGTTACTAAAATCAACGGGACGAATATATTTTAGAAGAAAATACAAATACCCATTATCCGAAGAAAACCGAACTTCCTTTAAAGGGTCTTTCTTATCCTTTGTAAGATAACTATTCCTAACTCCAGCTAAGTCCCAATCCTTAGAGACACCGTCAACAATGATTTCTTGTTCCTTTTTTCCTGGTTCAAAACCTTTTAAACCAAAATGCTCTTCATTTGTTTGCATGTTATTCCAGTATGGCCTTCGGTCTGGGTTATCAAAATCCATAGTGTTCCATGTCCGTTTAAACCATTCATCCTGCCAGGTGAAGACAAGCCCACCCATATATCCTTCTGAAACAATCGATTGATATAGATACTTATTAATATTCCCTTGTTCCTCTTCCGAATGAAACCCTTGGTTCATCCCATAAGCGTTCTTATGGGTTAAGCCTCTAGAAGCTGGCACACCAAATTCAGCTACAAGTACTGGCATTTGATGGGCAGCACGCAGTTCATTCAGATAGCCGGCATAATTGTTTTTCTTCCCAGTCTTATCAACATAGTTAAGGTACGACTCTTCAAAGTTTAGAAAGTCAGGATAGTATGGATATATATGGTAGGATGCAAATAAACCTGAAGAAAACAACTTGGATGCTTTAATATGATTGGGATTAACCGAAACCATGTCCTCATTCTCAAGCGGTTCAGCAGGATGCTTTAACATATCTGTGGTTAACCAGTTAGTAAAACTCATCGAATGCTGCCACATGTATTTATCGGTTTCATAATCAGCGGCATAGTCCATTAAACCAGCCAGCCAGACTTCAAAGGGATTTGCCCTTTCCGTTTTAAAGTAATCCCCTGTAAATTGACCGATAGCTGAATGCTTTTCATTTGTGTTCATAACCATCGCAGGATCCCATTCTGTGCCGACAATTATTCCGAGGACATATTTTGAAATGTCATATTTATAAACTCCAGAAGCATGACCGGACCGCGCAGGAAGCTTAGCCTTTCCATGGATTATATCTATCATATTTTTAATTTCCAGCTTCGCATCCTCTAGATTAACTTTGGCAAAAGCGTCTTGGGTTTGGATGAGATTTTCCTCATTAACCCATGTACCATGAAATAGGAATAGCGGCTTTTTAGCAATTTGGTTATATTCATAAAAGGCTTCATAAAATTGTGGCGGGTGAAGAGTATAAATTCTGATGGCATTGGCATTCATTGCGCCAATTTCTTTAAACCATCGGAAGTATTCTTCCTTGGTAATTGCCGTCTCCCCAGGAAAATATCCTGGCTTTCCAATCCCCATGTTTACGCCCTTGATTAACAGATTCCCCCATTTTCCATTCTTTTGAACCTGTATATAGGAATCTCCTGTTTGGCTATTTGACTTTATTCCATCACGGTCTACCACTTCTACTTTTTCTTGATTCGCTATGTGGTGCAATCCATTTTCTAAGATGTCCTTCATCATTGGAACGTATGATTTCCAATAAAAAGACTCGTTTGCTCCAACATTCCTTTTCCATGTATCCAAGCCCTTTGTTTGGTAAATTTGAGGAACCTCGGATTCGTCTGCATAATCTCCTGAGAAATAATAGGAGGAATACTTAGCATTCTCGTGATAAATAACTGCAGGAAAATGGGTTGGGATCCCATATTCTTTAAGCGTTTCCTTTGCTTGCTTTGATATTGGCAGCTGATAAGCTGCTAATATTTCATCCTTATCTTTAGCATCAATAATATCGAACCAATAGGTATACTTCCCATGAATATCGCGTGTAAAATGTTTCTTTCCTTTATCTGTTAATTGAAAAAGAAGCCCCTCATCATGAACATCCTTTTTCCCTATTACAACTACATAATTATTTTTACTGACAAAAACGAATCCCTCACCAGAAAAGGACCATTTCTTGTTTTGTTTCTCATAATTCTCCTTTACCCATTCAGGTACTTCCGTACTTTTAAGGTCCGAAAAAAATCGTCCAATCCAGCCAGACCATTCTACATTTAGTAAATTAGAAATCTCAGCTTTGGCGGTTTCTGATGTAGGGCTCGCAAAGGTATTAAATTCAGCTATTAATGTTTTTCCTTTTGTCTGGATAAGTGCTTTTTCAATTTGATTGACTTCGCTTGATTTAAGTCCGCCGTATATTTTTTCGGACCTTTTTCCCGACAGATTCTGTCCGAAAAACTCTTCTTTATAAACCCCGTATTGGTCTGTTAAATAGAAAACATCATATTTTTTTAAGTCCTTAGGCAGGGGGGCAATCGTATATTTCTGTCCTTCTTTTGGTTCAAACCCCTTATAGTCATCAATCACCGAATAAGGTCTTTGTCCATTTTTATAATATTTAGCATTGTTTAATATCCAAACAAGCCCTTTATGTTCTCTGTAGGAAGGATTTGGCACAGTCTTGTCGACAATTAATACGTTTAATTTTTTCACAGGCTGAATTTGCCATAACCAAAAAGGGCATGTCAATATAATAAAAAATAGAATTGTATAAATGATTAAATTGATGGGTTTTTTCATTCGGAAACACCTTTTCTCTTCATTTCTCCCCAACTTCTATCCCCGATTATCATTTGCCATATTCCCTCACATCGCCAGAGTACAGTCATAGGCCTGTACCATATAGTTTCAGTTAAAGAGTATAAAAATAGCTTGATGATATCTGTTACTTTTGGATACCTTGTTAAGCTCCATTCTTCTAAAAGAACAGCGGTCATTGAAAAAATAGACCCATATAAACAGGAAAGAAGAAACAACAAAATAGAAAATTCAACATAGATCCCGCCCAAAAATAAACAAAGGATCATAAAAAGATATCCTAATAATTCAATAACTGGACCCAAAAATTCAACAATCCAAAAGTATGGAAAAGATATAAGACCAATCGATCCGTATTTTGGATTAAATGTTATCTTTCTATGAGTCCATAAACTTTCAAACAGTCCTCTATGCCAGCGTCTCCTCTGCCTGCGTAAGAATGTAATGTCTTCAGGAACCTCAGTCCAACAAACAGGGTCAGGTACATACACAATCTTTTTCTTTGTATTCTTTTCTTTTAAGAGTCTATGGATTCTCACGACTAATTCCATATCTTCCCCAACCGTATCTGTTTTATAACCACCTGCAGCAATCACCCAGTGCTTGGAAAAAACACCAAACGCCCCAGAAATGATTAATAAAAGATTGTGACGGCTTAAGCCAATCCTCCCCATCAAAAAAGCTCGTAAATATTCGATGATTTGCATTACGACCAATGGTTTATTGGATAACCCGATTTTTTGAATATGTCCGTTAATGATTTGGCAGCCATTCGCGATTCGAACACTCCCACCTGAGGCAACAACTTCTTCATTTGAATCAATAATAGGCTTCATCACCTTTAAAAAGGCATCTGGCTCAAGAACTGAGTCGCCATCTAAAGAGCAAAAATAAGGGTAATGGGAAAAGTTAAGACCGACATTAAGCGCATCCGCTTTTCCCCCGTTTTCCTTGTCAATAAGAAACAAATTTGATAAAACGTCTGACTGATAAATCCTGCCAATTGGTTTTGTTTCCACTTGTTTTCTAACCACTTTTTTTATTTCCTTCATACCATAGTGTTCAATCACTTTTTCAAGTGTATGGTCAGTTGACCCATCGTTTACCACAACCACTTCAAATGTAGGATAATTAACACTTAATAATGAGCGTACACTCTGAACAATACCTGCTTCTTCATTATAAGCAGGTACGATAATTGAAACAGGTTTGGTATAAAATTCATCCGAGTAATCTTCATAAGCTTGAACTCTGTCTAGTTGGTATTCCTTCCGAAGCTGAAAAAAGGAAATAACTAAAATAACAGAGTAGAAAGAAATGACAACTACCATATAAACTGCTATAAACCAAGCAAAAACAGTTACAACATCTCCCCATTGCAAAATTATCATTATTTATACCCCTTTATGAAGCCATTCCCAGGCCATGTCCTTGGCAAATGCATCCTTTGATGTTTCAAATACTTCCCGCAAAATCTCGTGCCCATTTGGAAATTGACAGATTGCTTGGCCGGCCTGCGATCGAACCCACCATGTTTGATCATGTAAAAGTTCAATCAATCTCGATATACCTTTTACTTCTTTTAATGAACCCACAAGTTTAGCGGCTATCATTCTTTCTTCCCACTTGGTGGAATATAGAAGTTCTAAATAGGGATCTGAATTTTTTACATAACCAATTTCCGATAATGCCTTTAAGGCTCTCAGCTTGATTTCACCTTTATAGGTAGAAAAAATATTTTCAAGAAAAGATAGATAATTAATCTCTTTTTTCATCGAAATTACATCAAGAATTGCTTTTTGTAATGGTGGGCTGCTTTTATGAAAATGTAGAATAAACTGTTCAAATTGTTGTTGCTCGAGGCGTATTAAGATATTACGATACTCGAATTCAGATAAAGAATTGTAGTGGATTGTCAGCATTTCAAATAAACTTTCATATTGGAATAAAGCTAGGATTCTCAAGGTATGAATAAGTTCTTCATGGGAAATTCGTTTTTTCTGGGATAGCTTATGTATATCATCGATAAGTAGGCTTAGTTTGAAATCCTCAATATGATAGAGGGTGTTCATCCGTTGACTCCACTTTTTGCTTTTAAGCTGCTTATGATAATACTCTGCTAAATACATGGATGCTAATTCTGATAAACGTTTCTTTTCATCCTCACCCTCTAAAACTTTACTATACATGCTTAGAAGTTTTTCGGTGGCTTTCCGTTCAAGAACTGATTTAGGATTCATTCCCCTAGAATATCCCCCCTCCATAAGCATCGTAAAAAGGATGGATTGATAATTTTCTATATATTGTTCAATCGCCTTTCTGTTTTTAATTTCTATTTCTTTTCTTATCGTTAAGTATATTAGTAAAACCATTAATAACCCTAAAATGGTTATCGTTAGAATTGTTAGGTAAAATAACTCATTTCTCAGCATTCTATTTCATCCCTTTGATTAACCGTTCTATCCTAGATTGAAGTTCTTTAATACTAAAAGGTTTGGTCATATAATCATCTGCTCCAAGCTTTAATGCACGTTCAATGTCCGTTTCACTTTTTCTCCCTGTCAACATAAGGACATGAATATTTCTTCTATTTTCTATTTTTTTTACTTTCTGGAGGATTTCGATGCCATCCATGACAGGCATGACACCATCTAGTATTAAAAAATGATCTCCTTTTTCCGCTAAGCGCTTGGATTCAAAAAATTGTAGACCATTTTCAAATGCTTCAAGGTTCAGTTCGTAATGATTAAAATCCATTACCTTAAGTATTCTCATTAGTATTGTTCGAATAATCGCATCATCATCAATAACCGAAATGAACAAGGTTTTTTTGGTAATTTCATTAATTAAGCCCATAACGCTCTACTCCCTGATTGAAAATCATTCATTTATAATGAACAGACCTTCTCGGTATTTGATTCATTGCTTTTACTATTCCCTTTTTTTCTAACAGTTTGAATGTATCTAAAGTTTATTATTAATAAAACCATGTGTCACGTCTAAAATGCAGAAAGTGTCGAAAAATAATAATTTTTGTCGAATTTCCCCAATTTTGAAAGTAGAAAAAAGGGATCCATCAAATTGGATCCCGAGATTGCTGCTTATATAAGATTTTTTACTTTATTTGTGCAGTTGTCCATTGCTGCCAATATCGATCCTCTAAAATGCTTTTCCTCAAGGGAAACAACTGCTTCAATCGTTGCACCGCCTGGGGTACATACATTATCCTTAAGTTCACCAGGATGTTTGCCAGTCTCAAGAACCATTTTAGCTGCACCCAGTACAGCTTGAGCAGCTAATCGATAAGCCTGATCCCTAGGTATTCCCTGCCTTACTCCTCCATCTGCCATAGCTTCTATTAACATATAAACATATGCTGGTGAGGAACCGCTGATTGCAGGTACGGCATCCATTAGTTTTTCATCTAGACGTTCGGTTTTACTAAAGGTGTGGAACACACTCTCGATCTCATTTATCTCGTTTTCGGAGAGATATTCATTTGCACAAATTGCACTCATTCCTTCTCTGACCACAGAAGGAGTATTAGGCATTGTTCGAACAACCTTTACTTGGAATCCAAACGACTGTTCAATATCTATTAATGTAATTCCGGCTGCAATCGTTACAATGATTACAGACTGCTTTATATCATTTTTTATTTCTTTTATGACAGTGTCATAGAGATCGGGTTTAACAGCAAGTATGAGTACGTCTGCAAACCTAGCAATGTCCCTATTATTTAATGAAGTAATAATACCGTATGTTCGTTCAATTATTTCAATCGTTTTTTCTGTATTCGCACTAGCCATGATGTTTTCTTTTGGAATCATTTGTGAATTTACAATTCCCCCCATCATAGCCTGAGCCATTTTGCCAGCTCCAATAAAACCTATTTTTTTCTTCATGTTAACTCCCCACCTATTTATACATTTCATTCTCCAGTACGATTATATTTTCTGCGTACGTAGTTCTCCCTATTTCTTTTGTATTTTCAACCAACCTATATATATTATCACAGCATTGTTTTGCACCAATAACTAATAACGGCACACCGATAAAATCAATTTTTAAACCTCTTGAGAAAAATCCCCCCATGGACATTGCAAAAGGCACCGTTGGTGAAGTATTGGAGAAGACAATTTTCTCATCAAATTTAAATTTCTCTTGCAGCAATAAACACATTTCTTTTAATGCAGGAACCACATATTTGTTCCTTCTCCGTCCAATAGTGTATACAGAATGTCCATCTTCATCGATCCCATGGAAAATAATTTTCCCAAAATCAGCTTTTGTTAATTTATTAAAATATTTCACATTTAATATTTCTTCTTTCGTAAGTTTCCGTTCAGATTGTGGTAATCGTTTTAAATGATAGGCCGCGGCTAAAGAAGTTGTATGTGTCCCGCCAAAATCATTATAGATATAAATCATGGTATCATCCTTTATTTTTACTATGTATATTATGCACAATAACGCAACTGCCAATTCTTGTTACAGACTAAAGCAAAAAAAGAAGTTTATCACAAAAGGATAAACTTCTTTTACTTATTTATTTAAATCTTTAGGTGAAAATGCTCCTGGAAGTAAGTCTTTTACTTTGAGTTTTAAAATATCACCCTTTAAGTTTGTTAGCACTACTTCCATTTCTGTATCACAAAGTTCTGAAATCACCTGACGGCAAGCCCCACAAGGTGAAACTGGCCCATCGGTATCCGCCACAACAACGAGCGAATCAAATTGTTTTACACCCTCAGAGTACGCCTTAAACAAAGCCGTTCGTTCAGCACAGTTCGTCATGCTGTATGCTGCATTTTCAATGTTACAACCATGATAAACTTGACCATCTTTTGATAATAGGGCTGCACCAACTTTGAATTTTGAATATGGTGCATAGGCAAACTCTCTCGCTTTTTTCGCTTCAACGATTAAGTCGTTTTTTTCCATCATGTTCACACTCCGCCAAGGAAATTTAATGCTGAACTAGTTTTGTAATCCATTCAAGCAGGACGCCGCCAAAGTACACCCCGAAAACACCAACGACAGCCGAAAATACTGGAGGTGCAGGTATCGGAAGCTTTAAAAATTTAAACAACATACCAACTATTAATCCGGCAATTAATGCCATTATTACGTCTCTCATCAAATAAACCTCACAATAGTATTTTTAGTAATTGCTTAAAGATTGCTCACCTTTACTGATTGAAACACCAGAACTTGCACCAATTCGAGTTGCTCCAGCTTCTACCATTGCAATTGCATCTTCACGACTGCGAACCCCACCAGAAGCCTTTACGCCAATTTCAGGTCCGACTGTTTGGCGCATTAAGCGGATATCCTCGACTGTTGCACCACCTGTAGAAAAACCAGTAGAAGTTTTTACATAGTCTGCCCCAGCTTTTACAGAAATTTCACATGCTCTTATTTTTTCTTCCTTTGTTAACAAGCAAGTTTCGATGATTACCTTTACCAATGCTTTTCCCTTTGCAGCACCCACAACTGCAGCGATATCTCTTTCAACCAAATCATCCTGCTTATCTTTAAGCGCAGCGACGTTAATCACCATATCTATCTCATTTGCACCATTTTCAATGGCATTTTTTGTTTCAAATGCTTTTGTTTCTGATGTAGTTGCCCCAAGCGGGAAACCAATGACTGTACATACTTTTACTTCTGGGGTATCTGCAAGCATTTTAGCTGCAAAATTTACCCAAGTAGGATTTACACACACCGATGCAAATAAATATTTTTTCGCTTCTTTAACCAATTTACCAATTTCTTCCTTCGTTGCATCTGCTTTTAATAATGTATGATCAATCATCCTAACAACATTTTGAGTCATAACAAATCTTCCTCCTTGTTTACTGTAAATTTATATAAAGATTTTATGGCATTTATCACAATGTAACTATATCAAACACACTGAACATTTGTAAATACATTTATGAACAAATGTAAAAATTGATTTTTTTTAATTCTTATCAAGCAAGAATTGTGCTGTATATTGATCCGTTACGAGCACATTGGCGTACCCGCCTTTTAATGCTCCGTAAATTCCCTCAATTTTATTCGGACCTCCGGCTACAAGAATGGAATGGTCCTTTTTCTTTAATTCATTAAGATTTACTCCCAGTGTCCTTTCATTTAGGCTCTCGTTGCATACTTCTCCAGATTCATCAAAAAAACGCGAGCAAATATCACCGACTGCCTTTCCATAAAGAGACTTCAAGTCACTTTCTGTAAAATAACCTAGCTGAAATAATAAAGAGTCGGTTTTAATTGGGCCAATCGTAAAGAGAGCAATATTAGCCTGACTTCCTAGCTCGAGGATTTTTCGAATATGACGATCAGCCTCCATTGCCTGTTTTACAACGACATGATCGACAATTGCAGGAAGCGGTAGGTTATGGGGGGTTGTATGAAAGGCTTTGCCAAAAAGATATAAAATCTCCGATGCATACGTATTCGTTTCAGCGTGGCTAACACCGCCCTTTAATTGAACAACCTTTACTCCTTTCACAAATTTCTGCTTGAGTTCAACCGCAACATGGTATAAAGTTGTTCCCCAAGTCACCCCAATTATGTCGTCATCCTTGACAATTTCATCAAGATAAACGGCAGCTTTTTCACCTAGATAATTCTTTATGATGTGATCTTCATATTGTGGAATCGAAGCGACAACCGCCTTTTTAAGATTGAACTTTTGTTCAAGCTGCATCGCAAGATTCTCAACATCTTCTGTAGGATCCAAAATATTGATTTGGACAATACCATCACTTTTCGCCTGCTGTAATAGACGGGATACAGTAGGGCGGGAAACTCCGAGCTTCTTGGCAATTTCATTTTGATTATAATCCAATAGATAATATAACTTTGCTGCTTCAATGACTTTCGCTAATTTTTCACGATCCACTGCTATCACCCTATGTTTTAATATTTTCTTAATTGTAACAAAAAAAACAAATGATTTCATTCATAGTTTACATTTGTAAACAACATTTTGAATTTAATTTCAATATATTTAAAAGTGGGCTTTAATAGGACGGTGAATTTTCATCATCTAATATGGGGAACATTTATTAAGATATTTATCTGAGTTGTTGACAATACAAAAAGACATGTAAAAGTCATCCGCTAATCATCAGTTCTTCTGTATACTGAAATAAGGAAAATGATTCCTTTTGAGGAGGCGATACATTGCAGCAATTAGGCGGATATATATACCGTAAACGTAAATGGGTACTGGTATTTTGGATTTTAGTGATCCTATTATTAGGATTTTTTGCATTAAAATTACCGACAGTTCTTAGCGGAAATGGTTTTGAGTATAAAGGCGAATACAATCATACACGTAAACTCCTCGAACAAGAATTTGGACATTCTAAATCTTCCATTATCCTTTTGTTCGAAAAAGATAAATCGGTTAGTGATGAGAATTTCAGGAAGTTCATTCAAGACATATTTGATAAAATAACGGCTATTCATGACAGTGAACAAATGATTCTTCCATTCGAGCAGGACGGGATGGTAAAGGATAATTATGCCTATGGACTTCTTACTTTTAACAAGAAAGCGGAGAGTCTTGGAAAAGAAATTAACCAATTAAAAGATGTACTTGAAAATAAAAAGGGCTTAAAGGTCACAATGACTGGTGAACCCATTATTGTTCAAGACCTAAATACTGCGAGTCAGGAAGATTTAGCAAAAGCGGAAATGATCGGTTTGCCGATTGCCTTAATCGTTCTTATCCTAGCGTTCGGAGGTCTTGTTGCTGCCTCTCTCCCGATTGTAATCGGTGTGGTTTCGATATTATGTACAATGGGAACCGTTTACTTTTTTAGTTATGGTGCTGATTTAACCATTTTTATATTAAATATTGTTCCAATGATCGGGTTGGCACTAAGTATTGATTTTGCTTTATTGTTTATCAATCGATATAAAGAAGAACTAAAAACCAAATCCATTCAGTCTGCACTTGAAATAACAGTATCAACCGCGGGACGATCCATCATCTTTTCTGGCCTTTGTGTTTTTATTGGCTTATCGGCTCTTTGGTTTATCAAAATTGATATCTTCCAAAATGTTGCGCTAGGCGGGATGACCGTAGTGTTAATTTCTGCTGTTTGTGCATTAACCTTTCTTCCTGCATTGCTTGCCATATTGGGAACCAAGATCAACAAATTAAGTATACTGCCCATGGCAGACGAGCAAACAAGCATATGGTACCGATTTGCTAAAATTGTGATGAGGCGCCCTATTCTTATGACAGTTGCAGCCCTTGTTATTCTTTTGGCAGGATTGATACCTCTTAAACAAATGGTTTTAGCAATTCCCGGTACTGAATCTCTGCCGCCAAATTACCCTTCACGAACTGCCTTGGAAGTATTTAAGGATCACTTCGTAGCAAAAGAACAGCGCGATGAGAAAAAAGTGACGATGGTCCTAGAAACAAAAGGCAGCATTCTTGAAAAAAACAATCTTGAAAAAGTAAGTGAAGTGGTAAAAAAACTTGATAACGACAGGCTCGTAAATTCTATAAACTCACCATTTTCAGCCACAGGATTACAGGATGTGGACCAACTTTATCAAGTCCTCACCATTGGAAAAAATAACAAGATGGCTCCTATTTATGATTACTATTTTAGAGATAATAAACTGCTTATAGAGGTGTATTTAAAAACAGGCGAACATTCTTCTAAAGCAAGACAATGGGTAGCTGATTGGTCTAATAAAGATTTAGGCTTAAAAGCTTCATTTGGCGGACCCATAAAATTTGAGCAAGAAATTTTTTCAGAAATATTCCAAAAAGCTCCCTACGGATTCTTATTGATTGTCATTTCTACGTTTGTAATATTAATGGCAGCTTTCCGCTCGATTCTTATTCCATTGAAAGCCATCCTAATGAATGTGTTAAGCCTGGGCTGCACCTTCGGAATTGTTGTCTGGATTTTCCAGAAAGGTCATTTAGGAATCACACCAGTTGATATTGCCTTAATTTTACCTGTGTTTGTTTTTACACTTGTTTTTGGTCTTTCAATGGATTACGAAGTATTTCTCATCTCGAGAATACAGGAATTCTATTTAAAAACAGGAGATAATAGTGAGGCTACAATTTCTGGTTTGACTTATACCAGTAAAATTATTACCTCAGCCGCTGCCATTATGATTGTCGTTACTGGTGCGTTTGCTTTTACTGGGGTTATGCCAGTTAAGCAATTAGGGGTGGGAATTGCCATAGCAATTTTCATTGATGCGACGATTGTGAGGATGGTCTTGGTGCCAGCCTTGATGAAGCTGCTTGGCGATTGGAACTGGTGGTTTTTTGGCAAAAAAAATAAAAGACTACATAGATCAAGTAAAAAGCCAGCCTAATTTCACTTGATTGTCAAAAAGAATCATAATTCTATTAGAAATATGAATACTAAGAATACCTTTAAAGCCAGATTCTGAAGGAGGTATTCTATTTGCATAAAAAAACTTTTCTTATCCTTTTTCTTTTATTTCTTTCGCAAACTTCCTTTTTGTCAATTGCAGAAAGTACGCCAAATCAACAAGGAGTAGTTGATTTACGTATCCTAGAAACAACCGATTTGCATGCATCTTTAATCAATTATGATTATTATCAAACAAAAGCAGACAACCGAATTGGACTTGTAAAGACTGCAACACTTATCCGTACTGCAAGGAATGAAGTCCAAAATTCTTTATTGTTTGATGATGGAGATCACCTTAAGGGAAATCCCCTTGGAGAGTATTTAGCTAGAATTCGGGGAATTCATAGGGGAAAAATACATCCAGTTTATCGTGCCTTTAATTTTTTGGACTATGATGCGATTGCCATTGGTAATCACGAATTTAATTATGGACTAGATTTCTTAAATGCCGCCATAAAGGGGGCCAAGATGCCAGTCATCAATGCAAATGTTTTCTCTGTTAAAAAGAATAAACCCTATTTTACCCCCTATGTTATTTTAAAAAGGAATGTGGTTGACCAAACAGGAAGAAAACATGAACTGAAGATTGGGGTCATCTCATTTATGCCAACACAAATCATGAAATGGGATAAGGCGAATCTTGAAGGGAAGATTACTGCAAAACCGATTGTTGATACAGCGAAAGAATTTATACCAATCATGAAGTCTAAAGGAGCGGATATCATTGTCGCCCTTGCCCATACAGGAATCAGCTACGAGCCATATAATGCTGAATCAGAAAATGCTGTCTATTATTTAACAAAAATCCCTGGAATTGATGCCGTGTTAGCTGGACATTCACATAGTGTCTTCCCAGGACCTGTTTATGAAAATTCTCCCAATACCAACATAAAAATGGGGCAAATAAATGGAAAGCCTGTTGTAATGGCAGGGGCTTTTGGAAGCCGACTTGGGATTATTGATCTCAGAATCCAAAAAATCAATAGTACGTGGAGGGTAGTAAAAGGGACATCTTTAACAAGGCCCATTGCAGATGAGTCAGGAAATCCTCTTGTAAGGAAGGATAAAGGACTATATAAGTTAGTTAAACCTGAGCACCAGGAAACGGTAGATTTTATTAAAAAATTGGGGCTTTAATAGTTAAAAGATTTTCTTTACATCCAAAGTATAATTTTATAAAATAATGTAGAATATAATTGGTGTTTTTATTAGGGGGAGTCTGTCAAACAGGCTCCTTTTTGTCATTTTTTACTATTGTACTGGATAAAATATTTGGGAGAAGAGGTCGCTACATGTCAACTCAAGCACTAATCGCAATTGGTGTATTTTTAATTACATATGCCTTTATTGTCACAGAAAAGATCCATCGCACGATCATTGCCATGACCGGCGGAATTATGATGGTATTACTGGGAATTGTTGGGCAGGAAAAGGCACTTCATCATATCGATTTTAATACACTCGGTTTGCTAACCGGTATGATGATCATAGTTGCTATTACTTCTGAGACTGGTCTGTTCAAATACATAGCTATTTGGGCTGCTAAAAAAGTGAAAGGGGATCCTTTAAAAATCTTGCTGGCGCTCGGTACCATAACTGCATTGGGTTCAGCGTTTTTAGATAATGTGACAACGGTACTTTTAATGGTTCCAGTTACATTCAGTATTACAAGACAGCTTCGAGTAAATCCGATTCCCTTTTTAATAACCGAAATTATCGCATCAAATATTGGAGGAACATCCACACTGATTGGTGACCCTCCGAATATTATGCTAGGCAGCGCCGTGAAGGAACTTACCTTTATGGCATTTATTAATAATCTTACAGCCATATCATTCTTTATCCTATTCGTTAATATTGGAATATTAGCATTCATTTATCGGAAACAGCTTCGAACATCAGAAGAATTAAAAGCCAATCTAATGGACCTGGATGAAAAGGAAGAAATAACGGATAAAAAGTTATTAATCAAATCATTAATTGCCCTTTTGCTGACGATTTTGGGATTCTTCCTGCATCAACTGCTTCACATTGAATCAGCAACTGTCGCATTGGCCGGTGCCTTTCTGCTTCTTCTCTTAACAGGGGAAAAATATTTAGATAAAGCATTTTCAAAAGTTGAATGGACAACCATTTTCTTCTTTATCGGTCTATTTGTTTTGGTATCAGGATTAATTGAAACAGGGGTGATTTCGTTATTAGCAGATTACTCTGTCCACCTTACCGGGGGGGATGTTACATCAACATCGATTCTAATTCTCTGGGTTAGTGCAATCGCATCTGCCTTTATTGATAATATCCCATTTGTTGCAACAATGATTCCTATGATAAAAGATATGGGAGAACTCGGAATAAATAATTTAGAACCACTTTGGTGGAGTCTATCATTAGGGGCATGTCTTGGCGGAAACGGAACATTAATTGGTGCAAGTGCCAATGTTATTGTTGCCGGGCTAGCAGCGAAGGAAGGTCATCCGATTACTTTTGGTAAATTCTTGTTAATTTCTTTCCCATTAATGATTTTATCGATCATAATCTGTACGGTTTACATTTATCTAAGATATTTAATTTAGGGGGCGTATGATGAAAGTGGAGTATAAATATAACGAACAGCTTCTCGACTTAAAGGAAACTGCTAACGGCGATGATTTTGAATTTACCCTTACTTTTGTTGAAAATAAATGGAAGAAAAAAATCGAAGAAATTCGTGGGTATTTTGATTCAAATAACATCCTAACTGATATCCATTTTTATATTCACCCGAATAATAGGTTTCAAATAATCGTTAGAAAAGACTTTTATAATGAATTTATCATCCAGTTGTTTAGACAACAAATAGTGAAAGAGATTAAATGGATCTAAAAAATGGCTGCCATCAATCTGGCAGCCATTTCTATTATCGTTTTAACGACTTAATTTTTAAGCTCCTTAAAGCATTTAACGACATTTTCAACTGTGAAACCATACTTCTCAAGTAATATACTTTCAGGCGCAGATGCCCCGAACTGATTGATGGCAATGATGCTGCCATTGTCCCCAATATATTCTCTCCATCCAATTGACGAACCCATTTCAATAGCAAGACGTGCTTTAATATTTTTAGGAAGGATTGATTCTTTATATTCAAGCGATTGTTTCTCAAAACGATCCCAGCTTGGCATACTTACAACTGATACAAAAATCCCTTCACTTTCAAGCTCTTTTTGAGCTGCCATCGCTAAGGACACTTCGGATCCTGTTGCAAGCAATAAACCGTTAGCATGGCCGTTTGCTTCTGAAACAACATATGCACCTTTTTTAACACCTACATAAACCGTTTGTTGTGAAAGCGCTAATGTCGGTAAGTCCTGACGTGTTAAAACAAGGGCTGTTGGCGTATCTGTGCTTTCCATTGCTAATCTCCAAGCGGCAACAGTCTCCTTCGCATCCGCGGGGCGAAGAATGGAAATTCCCGGCATTGCACGTAATGCTGCTAGCTGTTCAACTGGTTCATGTGTAGGTCCGTCTTCACCTACAGCGATGCTATCATGTGTAAACACATAAGTAACAGGAAGCTTCATTAAGGCAGCTAGACGAATTGCTGGACGTAAGTAATCAGAGAATACGAAGAAAGTAGAACCAAATACTTTAACGCCGCCATGAAGAGCCATCCCATTTAGTGCGGCACCCATTGCGAATTCACGCACTCCGAACCAAATATTGCGACCTGCATAGCTATCAATATAGTAATTTTTTTCTGATGTAATTAGTGTTTTGTTCGATCCTGCTAAATCAGCAGACCCCCCGATAAAATGTGGGACAACATTGGCTGCCGCATTCAGTGTTTTCCCCGATGATACGCGAGTTGCGATTTTTTCTCCTTCCGTAAAAACAGGTAAGGCGTCTTCCCAATTTGCCGGAAGCTTTCCAATGATCGCGGCTTCAAATTGCTTAGCAAGCTCTGCGTATTCCTTCTTATAACTCGCATATAATTCATTCCATGCATCTTCTTTGAGTTGGCCATCTAGCGTAAATTGCTTGAAATGCTCTTTTACTTCTTCGGGAACGAAAAATGGCTCTTCATTGTCCCAATTATATGCAGCTTTTGTTAACTTAATTTCTTCTTTCCCAAGTGGAGACCCATGGGAAGCAGACTTACCAGCTTTATTTGGAGAACCATAACCGATCACGGTTTTAACCTCAATTAAAGTAGGGCGATTTAACTCTGTTTTTGCTTCTTGTAATGCTTTTTGAATAGCATCAGTATCATTTCCATCTTCTACACGAATCACTTGCCATCCATAGGCTTTAAATCTATCCTCCACACTTTCAGAGAAAGATAAATGCAAATCTCCGTCTAATGAAATGTCATTTGAATCATACATAACAATTAGTCTTCCAAGTTTAAGATGACCTGCCAGGGATGCTGCTTCAGCAGATACACCTTCCATTAAATCACCATCTCCACAAATACCATAAGTATAATGATTAACTATTGTATATCCCTCTTGATTGTATGTAGCTGCAAGATGTCTTTCCGCCATTGCCATCCCCACAGCCATAGCAACCCCTTGTCCTAATGGCCCTGTAGTTGCTTCTATCCCAGGGGTATGACCAAATTCAGGGTGACCAGGAGTTCTGCTTCCCCATTGACGGAAGTTTTTCAAATCGTCAATGGTTACGTCGTAACCGAATAAATGTAATAAACTATATAGAAGCATTGATCCATGACCTGCTGATAAAACAAACCTGTCTCTGTTAAACCATTTAGGATTCACTGGGTTATGATTCATTTCTTTTGCCCAAAGCGTGTATGCCATTGGGGCTGAACCCATTGGCATGCCGGGATGACCGGAGTTGGCCTTTTCGATCCCATCAATTGATAAAGTACGAATCGTATTTATGGCTAATTGATCAAGTTTTGTTACATTAAGTAATGTTGTCATGTGCTATTACACTCCAAATCTATTAATATTGTATATCAACCTTGTTATAGAGCAGTTTGAAAGGCTTAGTTTTCATTAGCCAAAGCCTTCCAAACCATTTCGTAAACCTTTTTCAAGGGAATGTTATGTAGTTGTGCAATGCTTTTGCATTCCTCAAACTCCGGAGCTCTTTGCACAACATGTCCTTCATAAATTCCTTCTTTTACTGTCACTTCACCCCACTCAGTTGTAACCTTCCTAAACATTCTTTCTAACCGGTGTACTGTTAACGGATAATAGCGTATTCCTAGTGTGGTGGTTTCCTTAAAAAGAATTTCCTTCATTGTATTTATATGTTTCATCGAGCAAAGCAATTGAAGCAATACGCCTGGTCTATTTTTTTTCATATAAATCGGGGTATAGAAGACATCATTAGCGCCAGCCTCAAACAGCAAGTCCATCACATAGCCAAGCCATTCTCCAGGAATATCATCGAGATTAACTTCCATTTTGACCATCTGATCATCAAGATGCTCATTGCTGGGAGGATGAAGAGAGACCATTGAATCATTTCCTTTCTTTCATAAAAAGGATTTAAGAGCTACTTTTCTATTCCCCAATGATGACACGGAGCACATTGGGATGGTTTATAAAGGTCTTCGTTCCAGCACCATAACCAATGGATGTAACCTTCATGGATGGTATGGGGCAAAATTCTTCTGCCAGTACAGCGACAATCGCTGCCCCCGTTGGAGTGGTGAGCTCGAAACGAATGTCCGATTGTTCAATTGGTACACCTTTCAAAATTTCAAGAGTGGCCGGTGCAGGGACAGGATAAATACCATGGTCAATATGGATACGTCCAGTTCCTACTGGGATGGGTGATGACTTGATTACGTCTATTTCTAATTGATGAATTAAGATAGCAGCTCCGATAATGTCAATAATCGAATCTACTGCCCCTACTTCATGAAAATGGACCTTCTCTAGTGGAATCCCATGGATATGTCCTTCTGCTTCACCGATTCTTTTAAAAATTTTTAAAGCCATTTCTTTCACTGGCTCAGCAAAACCAGCACTCTCAATTAATCCAACAATATCCTTATATGCACGGTGCTCATGATGATGGTGCTCATGTTTGTGGCTATGACTGTGATGATGGTGGTTATGATCATGTTCATGGTTGTGGTTATGATCATGATGGTGGTCATGGTCATGGTCATGGTCATGATCGTGGTCATGTTCATGATCGTGCTCGTGGTCATGATGGTGCTCGTGGTCATGGTCGTGCTCGTGCTCGTGGTCATGGTCATGACCATTATTCATTAACACCACGTCAAATTTGGTACTAGTAATCCCATTCTTTACTAACTTTGTCCATGTCAACTTATACTCATCATCAATATGAAGTTTTTTTAATTCTTCTACTAACCGATTGGGATCTGCTCCGGCATCGATAAGGGCTCCAATGACCATATCTCCGCTGATACCTGAAAAACAATCAAAATAAAGTGTTTTCAATTTTTTCTGGCCCCTTTTTGTGCAAGTTGATCAATTAATACTGCGTTATATCCCCCGCCAAACCCATTATCAATATTCACGACACTAATCCCGGAAGCACATGAATTTAACATGGTTAATAAGGCAGATAGTCCATTAAAATTTGCCCCATACCCAATACTGGTTGGGACTGCAATTACAGGATGTGATACAAGTCCGCCCACTACGCTTGGAAGTGCCCCTTCCATACCTGCAACTACAACGGAAACCGTTGCATTTTGAATTTCCTCAGCATGGCTTAACAGGCGATGAATTCCAGCAACACCGACATCATAGATACGATGGACCTTGCTTCCTAATACTTCAGCCGTCACTGCAGCTTCTTCTGCAACCCTTAAATCCGAGGTTCCTGCACAAATCACAGCAATATACCCTTGAGGATCCCCCTCATTCGCATGGTCCTCTTTCCAAAAAAGAATGTGTGCTTCTTCTTTGTAGATAAAATCAGGGCAAGAACGTTGGACAATTTCTGCCTTTTCTTTGGAAATACGTGTGACGAGTACTTGGTTGTTTCGAGCTCGTAACACTTGAATAATTGAAACGATTTGTTCAGTCGTCTTCCCTTCACCGTACACGACCTCTGGGAATCCTTGACGTTTCTTACGATGATGGTCCACTTTAGCAAATCCCAAATTTTCAAATGTTGCTAATTGCTCTTTAGCTTCTTTAACACTTAGGGTACCTCTTTGAACCTGCTCTAAAATTTCTTCAAGCATTCGTTCTCCCCCTTAATATACACTTCAGAAATGTTTTGTCATTCCACTTGCCAATTTTTCATAGTTCTCATATATAATTCTATATTTTTCACTATTTTCCTTAATAGGAACGATTGCTTTACCCATTGGAATATTCTTTTTAATCTCTTCAAATGAATTTACTTTGCCAGTAGCCACTAAAGCTGTCCAAGCTGCTCCCCATGCTGCACTGTGATAGCTCTCAGGCACATAAATTTCCGCATCGAATACATCTGCCATCATTTGCAGCCACAATGGAGATCTGGATAAACCACCGTTAGCATATATCTTTTTATGTTTCCCAGCTAACCTCTCTAATGCCTTGCCAATTTGAAAGAGGTTAAAAGTGATTCCTTCTAGAACAGCTCGGATAAAATGTTCTCTTTTATGTGTTACAGATAATCCAAAGAAATTCCCTTTTGCCCGTTGATTCCAAATCGGCGCTCTTTCGCCATTTAAATAAGGGTGAAAGATGATTCCGTCTGCGCCAAGCGGAACCTTTTCTGCATCGGCAAGGAATTCGGAGAAGTCTCTTTGGTCGTTCAAAAGGTCTTTTAACCATTGTAAGGCAATCCCGCCATTATTGGTTGGGCCTCCAATGATAGAAAAATCTTCAGTAAAGGAATAACAAAAGGTTTCTTGATTTTCACTTATCTTAACGCCTTTTGTGATTTGTCTGATGGCCCCGCTAGTACCAACTGAAACCGCAACTTCACCAGGGAGAATCGCTCCAATTCCCAAGTTAGCCAATTGGCCATCGGCAGCACCAATCACAAAAGGAAGTTCCGGATCAATTCCCATTTTTTCCGCAATTTGTGGATTAATCCCTGTTAATATCTCAGTTGGAGGGACAATTCTTGAAAGCTGACCATCATGAATATCCGTTAGAGATAATAATGTTTGATTCCAAGTATGTGTGTCAGGGTTAAATAAACCTGTCGCAGATGCCATCGAATAATCAATAACCCGCTGATTAAACCAGCATTGTAGTAAATACTCTTTAATCGACATAAAGTACTTTGCTTGGAGGTAGGGTTCATATTTTGTTTCTTTCATCCATAACAACTTAACAAATGGTGTCATTGGATGAACCGGTGTTCCTGTGTTTGAATAAACCTCGTTACCCATTGTTTCTATCACTGATTCTGCTTGTAGATAACTTCTTCCATCAGCCCAAATTAAGGCGGGAGATATTGGACAGCCATTCTCATCTACACAAATCAGTGAATGCATTGCAGCTGAAAACCCGATTGAAATCAATTCAGTTTTCTCAATACCAGCTTTTTGGATCGCCTCTTTGATTGCTTGTACAGCTGATTGTTCAATCTCAATGGGGTTTTGTTCCACCCATCCTTGCTGTGGATAATTGAATGTGTTCATTCTCTCGGCTTCTGCGATTAATTTACCTTGTAAGTCAAATACGCATGCTTTAACACTTGTAGTTCCGATATCAAGTCCAATTACAACTTCTCTTGACATACTTCCTCTTCCTTTTCACATAACAATAAGTAATATTGGAGTTTATATTGATCCTTTATTGCTATTTTATATTATCGTTAAAATAAGAGGCTTTGGATGAACCAAAGCCATTTTTTTAGTGTACATACCTAAGCCAAATAGCGGAGCAGTAAGCTATTCAGATAACACCTTATTCATGCTTCCACTCTGATATCCAATTAAATCTAACGTGATATACTTGTAACCATAGCCTTGAAGTGCATTCACGATCGAGTCATGATTTTCAAGAATCTCCTTCATATCCTTAGGTTCTACTTCGATCCTTGCAATATCCTGATGTGTTCGGACCCGTACCTGATGGATATTGAATGTTTTTAAATAAGCTTCGGCTTTTTCAACCTTCGTCAGCTTTTCTTTTGTAATATATTCACCGTAGGCAATTCTTGAAGAAAGACAAGCTAAAGATGGTTTATCCCATGTCGGCAAACTAAATTCCCGAGAGAGTTCTCTGATCTCCTGTTTAAAAAGATTAGCTTCTAGGAGTGGACCGCGTATCCCCTTTTCTTTAGCGGCTTGCATACCTGGTCGGAATTCATTCATATCATCAGCAATGACACCATAAACTACATTTTGAAAGCCCTTTTCTTCCATAACTGGAATTATGTGTTCAAATAAACTGCTTTTACAAAAATAGCAACGATTTTTATTGTTTTCCGCGTATCCTGGGATTGCGAGTTCAGATGTTTCAATCACTTGGTGCCTGACACCAATTTGATTTGCAAGTACTTTTGCCTCTTCAAGCTCACTAGAAGGGTAGCTTTCAGAGTCTGCTGTAATGGCGAGAACATGTTCAGCACCTAATGCGTTCACAGCAGCCTTTAATAGAAATGTACTGTCCACTCCTCCTGAAAATGCTACAACCACGGATTCCATTTCTCGGAGAATAGACGTTAATTTTTCGTATTTCTCTGTTAGCATGGTCCTTTTCTCCCCCTATCCCTCATCCAATTTAAAGTCAGCCATTGTTAATTTATTTATTAGGCTGGTGATTTATGTGCATCTTGGATTATATTGTCATACTGCCAAAGCCGCCATCCACTCGAACAAGCGTACCTGTAACAAAACTCGACGCTTTCTCAGAAGCAAGCCAAACGGTAGCACCTTGTAACTCTTCCGCCTCACCAAAACGATTCATTGGAGTATGTCTCATGATTGATTCAATGCGTTCTTTGTCTAAAATTTTTCGATTTTGTTCAGCAGGGAAAAATCCTGGAATAATTGCATTGACACGAATACCATTAGGAGCAAATTCACGTGCTAGAAACTGTGTAACGCTGTTAAGGCCAGCTTTTGATACGGAATAAGTAAACACTCTTGAAAGTGGTGTTGTTGAGGAAACAGATGAGATATTAATGATGCTTCCTTTTCTATCCTGCTCAATCATTTTCTTCGCAAAAATCTGGCAGGTTAAAACAATTCCTTTTAAATTTATATCCATAATTTTGTCCCATTCGTCCATACCAAGTTCAAAAAATGGTGTAGCACTATTTGTACCTGGTGCATTTAAAAGAATGTCCCAGCCGCCGGACCATTGTTCAATTTCATTCGCAACGTTAACTAAAGAATCCTTTGAACTAACATCTGCAGAAAACGCCTTTGCTTCCCCGCCGTTCTCTTCAATTTCCTTGACAACTTCCTCTGCTTTTTCAAGATTACGTCCTACAATCGCAACTTTTGCCCCTTGAGAAGCCAAGCCTTTTGCCATTGCTGAACCCAATACACCATTTCCACCAATTGCGACTGCAACTTTTCCAGTTAAATCAAATAATTTTGACATCATTTATCTCCCCTTATTCTATTAAAATAAATTTCCATTTCCATTAAAAGGAATTTCATATAGATCTGAACTTAGCTCCATATTCGGATGCTGTTTTACATATTCAAGTAAAGGCTCAGACACTTCAATTTCACTTAACACTAATGTATTTTTTATGCGGACTAATTTGACGTTTCTAAAATCTAAAATATTGCATGTTTTAATAGCAGCTTGGATCGCTTGTTTATCGTTTGGTAATGTCGTAGCAATTTTTGTAGGAGCAACAACGGTGGAAGTTAAGCCATTTGCATAAGTTCCTTCTTTATCCATCTTGTCTATTAGCCGTTGTGTCGTAAAATCAGCCGTTCCTACTCCATTGGCATTACCCTCTGATTGATGTGTTACATCGAGCACCACCATTTTGTTAACTTCAGGTCCACCAGATGCATACGGTGTTGGATAACGTCCCGTAATATTCGGATCCATACCATCACCACTAATATTTTTACCTATTTCATCAATTACAAGGACATCCAATTGATCAAAGAAAAGCTTTGGTAATAACTCTTTTGCTTGTTTTTGAAGTTCATGTTCTTTATTAATAATCTCTTCTGGAGTAAGTACATCAATAATTGCAACTTTATCAAATGCATTTTCAACTGTTGCAACTCCGAAAAGTATGGGGGTCTCTTCCATGATGATCTTTGCCATGGCCGGGACATTTTCTGCCATATATTTAAATCCCATTTGATGACAGGCCTCTGCCCCTTTTTGCTTTCCTAATCCAATGCTAATCATTTTCATAATTCCACTTTCTACTGGTCCACGAAAAGCTGTGTGTGGTTTCACACGATTAATAACAACGATTCCGTCCGCTTCAGAAGCAAATTTATCCACATAAACTGGTAATCCATTCGGCAGCTCACTAATCTTTACTACATCCATTGAAGATCGAATCTCGCAACCGACACTTTCTTCGGTTACACCAAGATGCGCTAAAACTTCGCGTTGACCCTCTGCAGTCGCCCCCCCGTGACTCCCCATGCTTGGTACAATGAAAGGTTTAGCTCCTAAATCTTTAAGAAACCTGACTGTTACCTCAGTAATTTCAACGAGGCGATCAAGTCCGCGGCTGCCAACAGCAATCGCAATTTCCATCCCAGGCTGTACTTTTTTCTGAATATGTACTTGCTGTAATTGCTCCTTCAGCGTAGTACCAAGGTCATCAATCTTTGTGTTATCAAAGTGAACTTTGACCTTTGCCATTTTAGGAACTGGAATATCTTTTAATAATTCTTGCAGGATACCCATGTTTGTATCACTCCTTTTTTTTACCTATTAAAGTTTTCCTCATTCTATTACATTCCATGTATTGATGAGGCTATAATGAAATCCCCCTGTAATCCCTTACAAAAGAAACTAAAAAAAAGTATTATTTATTAATTTGTTTACCAAACAAACTAATTACCTGTATAATATCATTATGACTAAATTACGTCAATATTAATAAGTTATTTCCTTTTAAAAATGCAAGGAGGTTCTTTATGCTCACAGGAGATGCAGCATTTATCAAAAAAATGAACAAGTCTTTAATCTTAAGTAAAATTGTTGAGCATAAATTGATATCTAGAGCAGAGCTTGCAAAAATTACAGGATTAAATAAAGCAACGATCTCTGTACAGGTATCAGATTTATTGGACAAAGAATTAATTATTGAAACACAACAGGAACACAAAAGTTTGGGGAGAAGGCCAATCATGCTCTCAGTTAACCGAGAGGCGGGTTTTGCCCTGGGAATTGACCTAGATAAAAATTCAATTACTTTTACCATATCAGATTTAATTGGTACTTCTATTCAGACAGATATAATTGAAATGCAAGTTTCTGAATATGATGTCATTCTTAAGTTATTAATAGAACAGATTACTTGTTATAAATTTAAATTCGCCCATACTCGTTACGGTCTTGTTGGTATTACCATTGGAATACATGGAATTGTAAATAAAGATGAAATAATTGATTTTGTCCCTCAACACGGTTGGCGAAACAAAACCTTAAAAAATGACTTAGAAAATGAAATAGGAGTCAATGTTTACATCGAAAATAATGCCAACTTATGCTCCATTGCGGAAAAAGTGTATAAACACCACCAAAGTAACAACCTATTATCTGTCAGTTTGTATTCTGGAATTGGTCTTGGATTTATTATCAATGGCGGATTATTCAAAGGATTCCACGGTTACGCTGGTGAGATTGGACATATGATTGTCGTTCCAAATGGACTCCCCTGCCGTTGCGGAAATTTGGGATGCTGGGAACAATACGCTTCCGAATTGAGCTTTATTACCCAATTTGCTGAAAATCAAAAAGAAATAGCTTTCAACCTTGAAGATTTTCAAAATCGGATCAATGAACATGACCCTGTTTTCCTAAAAGAGATAGATCGATTTATTATGTATCTTTCTATTGGATTAAATAATTTAATTAACCTTTATAATCCTGAAATCTTAGTGGTAAATAGTGAAATCCTTCGTTTATATCCTAATGCAGCTGAAGAACTTAAAGCCCATCTCTCTTCTTCGATTAGCCATTATTCGGAATTGTTGATCTCAGAATTTGGCAAAAGGGCGTGTATCATGGGTGCCTGTGCTTTGACCATTCAAAACTTTTTAGGGGTTTCAGAGCTTTGTTTAACTTTGTGTGAGGAGAACTTTCTCGATAAATAGAATACGCAAAAAGTAAATATAAGCCTTCATTCCAGAAGGCTTTTTCTTTTTCATTTGGAATGAATGGAATAGCGAGAAAATCGGCGTAATTATAAGAAAAAAGAGGATGTGAACACTTTCATAACCAATGTTCCCGTTTTCATCGCGTTTGTTTCCGTTTTCAGTGAGTTTGTTTAAATTTTGATAATAAATGATAATAAGAGTATCAAATTACTAGGAGGAATTGTAATGAAATATCTAATTAATTTAGTAGTTAAACAAATTGAAAAAAATGGTGAATACATTCCATTTCATCTTTCTGAACCAATCAGAACCAATTCACATAAATAAAATGTGAATTGGTTTTTTTTGGCTTTGTTAAACTTGGCTGTTGATTTCCGCTCCAATCAACTTGGCTATGAAATCAACAATATCCTATAACACAGCCTTAAAAAAAAGAAAGTGCCTGACACCATAGTGCCTGACACCCAATTTACTTAATTTCCTTTTACGGTCGTTTTAATTTTAAAACCATTCGCCAAATCCTAGTTTTCTCAGGTGATTTGCTGAAATTTCTAAACAATCAAATGGGTCGCGGCCATATGTATCATCTTGTTCTACCAAGAAATATTGTGCTCCGCTCTCCAAACCTGCTTCGATAATCGACTTAATATCAAGGTTGCCTTCCCCAAGCTCCGCAAATTCAATTGTATTCGTGAAGATTTGAAAGAATTTAGACATATCTTTAAAGTCTACTTCACTTAAATCCATCTGTCCGATTCGGTAATCCTTTAGGTGCAATAAAGAAATACGACCAGCGTATGTTTTAACAAACTCGACCGGATTTACACCTGCTCTTTGTATCCAGTGAACATCTAACTCAAAACCAAGTTTGGTTGTGTTATTTTTAATGATATCCAATAAATATTCACCATCATATTTTTGGAACTCCAGATGGTGTGTATGGTAATACAATTCAATTCCATGTTCTGCTAATCTATGGGCCATTTTTTCTGCCTTTTCAATAAAATCCATGATTCTATCTTTATGACCCATACAGGTAAGCGGCAACATTCCGATTCGTAAAAAATTACAGTCCAGGGTCTTACAATCATTAACAATTTTTTCAAAGTCATTCGTTAACGTCTCGCCAGGCGCACCAGGTAGCATTGGTTCTAAAGCAGCAGAAAGAGCAGCAATTTTGATATCAAAATCTTCACTTGCTCTTTTTATCTCCGCTACGTTTTCTTCTGTCATTGGAATTTGTGATACTTCTACAGCACCATATCCAAGCTCTCTTACTTTTCTCATTGTTTCATAGGCACCGAGTTCGTCCACTTTGCCTTTTAGCATCATCATTTGAACGCCGATTTTACCTTTTTTCATGGTTACCCCTCCATTTTTATTGTTTGTTTTGTCTCGGAAGATTTCCGAATTGCATCAATCATTTCAATTGAAACTACTGCATCCTTTGCATGAACATAATCATGAGTGCCCTGTAAAATACAGTTATAGAATTGATTGATTGTTTTCGCATGGCTGGCACCATAATAGAATTTTGAGCCAGGCAGCTTAGCATCTTCTACCAATTCTTCCTTTTTTCCCTCTTCATTTATTCTTGTGAGAATACTGTCTTTAATGATGAATTTACCCTTTTCAAGATATACTTCAAGCTCTACACTGGAGTTCTCTGGATTGGCATTGGTTGAAAAAAATAATCCTCTTGTACCGTTTTCGAAGAGTATATGTGCGGAAGCAGTATCTTCCACTTCAATCCCATAATCCAATAATTGGTCCACTGAACCTCTTATTGATTCTATTTTTCCGCCGACTAGCTGGATTAAATCCAGTGTATGGAGAGCTTGATTGATCAAGGAACCGCCCCCGGCATACGCCATTTTTCCACGCCATGGTTTCACATCATAATAAGCTTTTGGTCTGTACCAAGCCACCAACCCTTTAACTCCTGTGACCTTGCCATATTCGCCGCCTTTGACAATCTCCATAAGCATTTCAAACGACTCATTATAACGGTTTTGTAAACACACACCGATTTTAACATCACGGTGGTCTTCCTCTAGTTTTACGAGTGCCTGTCCCTCTTCCGTGTTCAAGCCCAACGGCTTTTCTTGAAAAACATGAACACCCTTTTCTACACAAGCTTTTGTTATAGGATAGTGTAGATAGTGAGGCAGGCAATTATGGACAACATCAAGGTTTTCTTTTTCAAGCATCTCGTGATAATCTCGATAAAAATTTACCCCAGGTACGTTATCTTTTAATGATTCATCAAGATCACAAACTGCCACTAACTCAGCATTTGGGTTCGCTTGTATAGCTGGAATATGAATTTTCGAAATATCTCCAAGCCCTATTACTGCTACTTTTAGCATGAGCTTCTCCCCTTTTTTGAAACGAACTCAAAGCTGCATTAGCGATGAGTTCGTTTCATGCGTTTGATTACTTTCTAACCGGATATTTACCTTCTTCTGCAATCCGTTTATTTAATTCTTCTAGGAATAAATCTTCATCAAATGGTATTTCCACTTCCTTGCCTAACCAGGCTGACAGGTGCATAGCATTTGCAAGTCTAACACCATTAATGCCGTCGCTGCCAGGTGCTAATAATGGAGTACCTTCTACAATCGCAGAAGCAAAGTCATCTAATACAGCAATGTGCTGTTCGCCCCAAACATTGCCAAAATCAAGTACTTCCTCAGTGAAAATATCACCTGCACCGCCGCCCATAAACAGCTTCATAACATCTGACATATCCATGGAATTGCTCATTTCATTTTCAGATTTCTTCAGGCGCTTGATGGTTACTTTCTTACTATCGTCTACCACAATTTTTCCTTTATCGCCCAGGATTTCTAGACGGTCAGTCCCCACTACATCGTGTGTACGAGTTACAAATACACCAGTAGCACCATTTCCATAATCAAATACTGCTGTCACATCGTCTTCAACAACAATATCTCTTTGAGAGCCAAAGTTCACTTTTGCATAAACCTTTTTCGGCATGCCGCAAATCCATTGAAGCAAGTCAATTTGGTGTGGCGCTTGGTTTACAAGGACACCTCCGCCTTCTCCGCCCCAAGTTGCTCTCCATTCACTTTGATTGTAGTACCCTTGAGGTCTCCACCAAGTAGTAATAATCCAGTTGGTACTGCGAATGCTGCCAATCTCACCATTATCAATAATTTCTTTTACTTTTTTATAAAGTGGATTTGTACGCTGGTTAAAGAAGATGGCAAACTTAACTTCAGGTTTTGTTGCTGCAAAGTCGTTTAACTCTTTAACTTGTTTTGTATAAACACCAGCTGGTTTTTCCACTAATGCATGAATGTTTCTTTTTAGTGCTTCGATTCCCATTTCAGGATGGAGATAATGCGGAACAGTTGTAACGACCGCATTAACGTCACCGCTTTCCATCATATCGATATAATTATCGTAGAAAGGAACACCAGGATACTTCTCTTGCGCTACTTGTTTTTTAGCAGGATCATTATCACAGATTGCACCAATCACCATGTTTTTAACTTTTCCTTCAGAAATGAAATTAGCGTACATACCACCCTCTGCACCTAATCCAATAATCCCTAATCTTACATCAGCCATAATTAAATTCCCTCGCTTTCAATTTTTTTAAGAATTTCTATAAGTGCTTCATATTGAAGCTTGTAGCCGCCTGCACCATCCAGCCCTTTGTTGTCCTTAATGATCTCAGTTGCATCCTCAAGTTCTAAATCCTTTAGTGAATCAAAGAGAACGAGGTGTGGCTCAAGAGTTAAAAAGCCTTTGTAGCCGCTCTTAATAAATTGAGCTAATAGCTCAGGTATTTTACCTTCGCCAGTTCCACAGACAACGTTTTGACTATCTGATGTTACAGCATCCTTAATGTGTATATAAACAATCTCGTCTTTTAAGAGATCGTAACACTCTTGTGTGTCCTCACCGCACTGTACGAAATTAGCGAAGTCAAAAATCCCTTTAAAGTAAGGAGAATCTACTTCTGTTAAAATCTCATGACAGCGTCTTCCGATATCACCAAAGATATCCTTTTCATTTTCATGCAGCAAAATCACATTGTATTTTTCTGCAATGGCCGCATATTCCTTTAGCTTACTAACAACTTGACTACGATATTGGTCTGCATCCTCACCCTTAGGAATATAGAAGCTGAAGATTCGCATATATTTACAATCGAGCAAGTTGCTAATTTGGCAAAGCGTGTCCAACGTTTTCTTTTGCTTAGCAAAGCCCTCTTCATCATTGATGAATACCTTTCCAATTGGCGAGCCTATGGAAGAAACGCCAATACCGGCTTTTTGAAGCCTGGGCAGGACATTTTCGTTTATTTCATCAACAGTAAAATCACCAATATTTTTCCCATCAATACCACGAAGTGATATATATTTCATTCCTAAATTTGATACAACTTCAAGCTGTGTATCAAATTCTGATGAAATTTCATCTGAAAATCCTGAAATCATTAAATCTTGATTCATTATGATTCTCCCTTCTTTATAGGAATGCTGCGATTAAGTTTCGTTTTACGATACTTTGATGGAGTGGTACCAACCTTATCTTTAAAAAATCTGCTAAAGTGGGCAACGCTTTCAAAACCAGCAGCACTAGATACCTCTGAAAGCGACTGATCTGGCTCCATTTCTAACAAATATTTTACTTGATTGAGCCGACAAGCCATTACATACTCCATCACCGTAAACCCAGTGACTTCCTTAAATATATGTGAAACATAGTACTTACTCAGATTTAACTCTGCCGCAATTTTGTCTAGACTAACTTTCTCTGAATAATGGTCATTGATCCACGAGGCAATTGTTTCGGCATGAACTTCCTTTTCCGATTTTTTACTCGTTACATGTGACAATTCCTTTTGACTCATTTTATAAATTCCCAACAATAATTGAACCAATTCAAGTTTCACTTCAGCTACTAACAGTTCATTTTTTTTACCGGTTCGTTGCATTTCATCATCAATATGTTTCAGCGAGCTAACTATTTCCTTAATTCGCCCATCAACAAATTGTCCCGATTCATCATATCCTGTTCGAAGCAAGCAATTGTTAAGTTTTTTAAATGGATCTAACAAATTAGGAATACCAAGGGCATTCAGAGACTCTTGCAGCCAAGTCGGTGAAAAATGAAGCATACTTCTGGTGTAGGTATTCTCAATGCCCGGATTAGGTTTATGCAAGGTTAGACCATCTAAAAGGATGATGTCACCAGGCTGTAATTCATAAATCCGATTGTTAATTAAATACTTACAATCACCAGAGTGAAAAAAATAAATTTCATATTCTTTATGTGAATGAAAATCAAAGTTTCTCGAGTACATCCCCTTCATTCGGTAGAAAGCAGTGATCCACTCATCCATTAATTTCTTTCGATAAGTAAAGGTAGTTGTCAGATCCAGATCCATAACTCTCACACCCTTAGAACAAGCGTTGTCAAAGTTAATTTGGTAACTTAACTTACTTTAAGTATATTGCACCTAGATACAAAAATCATTCTCCAATACTGCTTAAAAACATTTAATTTTTGACTAAGATTGCTTTCAATTAATAAATTATAGACAATTTCTTAATAAAAAAAGAGACAAAACCAGCTTATTAGGCTAGGTTTTGTCTCTATTAATGGCGTTACACATCAAATTGTTTATTCCATCCAGTTGGTATGGAATACGCCTTCTTTATCAACACGTTGATACGTATGTGCACCGAAGTAGTCACGTTGTGCTTGTAAAAGATTCGCTGGAAGTGTTTCAGTACGATAGCTGTCATAGTAAGCAATTGCGCTTGCAAATGATGGAACTGGAATACCACGCTCAATTGCCACAGCAAGAACTTGACGTAATGGCTGTTGATAGTTTTCAACAATTTCTTTGAAGTATGGATCTAACAATAAGTTTCTTAATTCAGGGTCGCGATCATACGCATCTTTAATCTTTTGTAAGAATTGTGCACGAATGATACAGCCTCCGCGGAAAATCATCGCGATATTACCGTATTGAAGATTCCAATCGTATTCTTCTGACGCTGCACGCATTTGTGCAAAACCTTGTGCATAAGAAACAAGTTTACTCATATATAGTGCTTTACGAACAGCTTCAATTAATTCTTCTTTATTGCCTTCAAACGCCTTAACTTCAGGTCCATTTAGAACCTTACTTGCCTTAACACGCTCATCCTTCAAAGCAGAAATAAAGCGGGCAAATACTGATTCTGTGATAATTGGAAGTGGAACACCTAAGTCTAGTGCATTTTGGCTTGTCCATTTACCTGTACCCTTTTGACCAGCTGTATCAAGGATTAGGTCAACCATTGGTTTACCTGTTTCTTCATCCACTTTTGTAAAGATATCAGCAGTAATTTCAATCAAATAGCTGTCTAATTCGCCTTTATTCCATTCAGCAAAGACCTCATGAAGCTCTTTTGCATCTAAACCAAGGACATTTTTCAAAATAAAATAGGCTTCACAGATTAACTGCATATCTCCATATTCAATTCCGTTATGAACCATTTTCACATAGTGACCAGCACCATTTGGACCAATATACGTACAGCAAGGATCGCCCTCTACTTTTGCAGAAATGGCTTCTAAGATTGGTTTAACAAGGTTATAAGCCTCTTCTTTACCGCCTGGCATGATAGAAGGACCTTTTAATGCGCCTTCTTCTCCACCTGAAACGCCAGTTCCGATGAAATGGAATCCTGCTGTCTCTAGTTCCTTATTACGTCTGATTGTATCTTGGAAGAATGTATTCCCACCATCAATTAGGATATCGCCTTCTTCAAGAAATGGCTTTAAAGAGTCGATGGTTGCATCTGTTGCAGTACCAGCTTTAACCATTAATAAAATTTTGCGAGGCTTTTCTAAAGAATTAACGAATTCCTCAACAGTATTTGCACCTACAAAGTTTTTTCCCTCTGCTTCATTCTTTAAAAACTCTTCTGTTTTATCGTATGAACGATTAAATACAGCGACAGAATAACCACGGCTTTCGATATTTAGGGCAAGGTTTTTACCCATAACAGCTAAACCAACTACACCAATTTGTTGTTTAGACATACTATCCCTCTTTCATTATTAATACTACTTAGATAACCATATTTCTTTCATTAATACAATTAAAAAGTGCTTTTTAGCGTCTTAAAAAATATTTTTCAGCATTATCAAAACAAATATTCTTTACCATTTGCTCCATTTGCTTCATGTCATTCGGCGCTAACCCTTTTTCAACCCATTCGCCAAGGAGGTTACATAGAATTCGGCGGAAGTAATCATGACGTGCATAGGATAGAAAACTGCGAGAGTCTGTCAGCATGCCGATAAAGTGACTGAGTAATCCGACATTTGCAAAATCCTTCATTTGTCTCTCCATACCATCGATATGGTCTAAAAACCACCAGCCAGAGCCTAATTGAACTTTTCCTGGAATCCCTTCTTCATAGAAGTTACCCATCATTCCAGCTAAGACTACATTATCTTTTTGGTTCAAGTTAAATAATACAGTTCTAGGAAGTGCATTTTCCTGATCAAGGGCATCAAGGAATCGGGATAGCCCCTCAGCCATATTAGCTTCTCCAACTGAGTCAAATCCTACATCTGTTCCAAGCAATTCCTTCATCCTTGTGTTGTTGTTTCGCATTGCTCCCATGTGAAGCTGCATGACCCACTGCTTTTCTGCATACATTTTTCCAAGTTCTTTTAAGAGGAAAATACGATAGGCAATCATTTCATCATTTGTAAGTTGTTCACCGCTAATACGTTTATTGAAAATCGCTTCAACCTCTTGTTTGGTTGTTTCTACATATTCCATTTTTTGAATATCATGGTCTGAGGCACGGCCCCCATTTTCATGAAAATACTCTACTCTTTGTTTCAAAGCTGTTAAAAATCCATCTAAGGAATCCGTTTTTATGCCTGAAACATCCGCCAATTTTTCAATCCAGCTTTTGAAAGTTGGACGTTCAATAAAAAGCGCACCATCCGGACGGAATGTTGGAGCAATAATTGTTTTAAAGGTCTCATCATTTTTCAGTAATTGATGGAATTCTAATGTAGAGATTGGATCATCCGTTGTTCCAATAAACTTTACATTTGATCTCTCAATTAAAGCTCTTGCACTGAATTCAGGCGTCTGTAACTTTTCATTACATTCTTCCCAAATTTCACGAGCTGTCTCAGGACTTAATACTTTATCAATACCAAAGACCATTTTTAATTCTAAGTGCGTCCAATGGTATACTGGGTTTCCAATTAAATGTGGAACTGTCTCTGCCCATGCTGAGAATTTTTCCCAATCACCCGCATCTCCAGTAATGTATTGCTCTCCGATACCATGCATGCGCATTGTTCGCCATTTATAATGGTCCCCACCAAGCCAGATTTGAGTAATATTTTCGTAAGACTTATTTTCCCAAACTTCCTTTGGATCTAAGTGACAGTGAAAATCAAAAATTGGTGAAGATGCTGCGGCATTTTCATACAGTTTAACTGCAGTATCTGTATTTAACAAAAAGTGTTGATCCATAAATTTTTTCATCGAATACCTCTCCTTTAGATAGAAATTCATACGGTAAATGCACATCTGTAACCCCTTACAGAAATATATAAGTATTTGTTATCAGATCATTCTCATTTAATTTGTTTAATAAACAAATTAATTACATTCCTAATTTATCATGTTTAATATGTTTAGTCAATTAACTATTTAGGAATTAATAGAATAATAACGACCTTTTAATGAAAGAACTGATATAATAAGAATATAAACAAAGGAATGCACGAAATGGAGGATAAAAATGGTTACGGGTGATGCGGCATATATAAAAAAAATTAATCGCTCTTTAATCCTTAGAGAAATTGTTAAAGAAGGAATGATTTCGAGAGCAGATCTATCCAAAGCCACTAACTTAACAAGAGCAACCATCTCAGCACAAGTTGCAGACTTATTAGAAGAAGGGCTTATTATAGAGACACAGCTTGAGCATTTTTCGGTTGGAAGAAAGCCGATTATGCTCTCATTGAACGGACAAGTTGGCTATGCACTTGGTATTGACCTTGATTATGGTCAAATATCATTTACATTATCAAACCTTCTTGGCTGTCCTGTTTCATCTAATATTATCGAAATAAATACTTCTAATTATGCAGAGATTCTTCATCTTTTAATTCAACAAATCAAAAAGTTCAAAGCAGATTGCACTACGAGCCGCTATGGTATTGTAGGAATTGTTATCGCCATCCATGGTCTGGTCACAAAAGACGAGGAGATCCACTATGTTCCACGGTTTAATTGGCATGATATTAATCTCAAGCGTGATTTAGAAAGAGAATTTGATACGGCTATCTACCTTGAAAATAATGCAAATCTAAGTTCTTTTGCCGAAAGGGTCTTTGTGCACCATGAAACAGACAACTTGTTATGTGCGACCCTCTATTCTGGGATCGGCCTAGGTATGATGATGAACAATGAGTTTTTTCGAGGAAATGACGGATATGCTGGTGAAATAGGTCATATGATTGTTGTTCCACAAGGAAAACCATGCAATTGTGGAAATAAGGGTTGCTGGGAAAAGTATGCTTCGGAATCGGTCATTTTTGAACATTTATCTAAAAAACGACAAATAAAGAATCTAACTTACGAACATATTCAAAATTGGCTTAATGAAGGTGATGTGGAAGTGCATGAATTGATGGAACAATTCCTTTTCTACCTTTCCATTGGATTGAATAATATGATTAACATGTATAATCCAGACGTACTCGTGCTTGATAGTGAACTGTTGCGTATGTATCCGGACTCTCTCGATAAAATTAGTGGAAATCTAAATTCTTCAATTAGTCATTACCGGGAATTAATGATCTCTACTATCGGGAAAGAATCGTGTGTCCTTGGGGCATGTGCACTTGCTATCAAACATTTTCTTGATGTCCCGATGTTAAATTTACCTTATGAGATAAAATCCAATCGAATTGGAAGCGTACTCATTTAGAACTTGATTACCCCTTCTTTCAAGGAAAAACCCCTTTTAGCTAGTGCTAAAAGGGGTTTTTATCGATGTTCATTACGCACTTTTTAAACTATCATTCACCTTTTGTTTTTCTTTAAGTTCATCAACAATCTTTTTATAAAGATCCTCTGTTAAATTATACAGAACAATTAAGATAACCGCTGCAATTAAGTTTAGTCCGGCTGGAACGATGAACATTAGCCCTTTTATACCAAGGAGTGCGCCAGCAGTTTGCTCTGCATTTGGAACATAACCGATTAATCCAAGGGCAACGCCAGGAATAAAACCAGCTAACGCCTGTGCTAGTTTACGGAAGAAACTGTAACTTGAATATACAATTCCTTCTGTACGTTGTCCTGTTTTCCATTCGTGATAGTCCACTGCATCCGCAACCATTACCCATGGTAAACCTAGTGCAAAGCTAAGACCTAAGCTTCCAATGGTAAGTAATATAAGGAAAGTCGGTACGTTAGCTGGTAGAACAAAGTTCGCAACATCCGCGGCAATTCCAATAAAAAGACCGATAATAAATGTTTTCTTTTTTCCAAGTCTTTTAACAAGTGCTGGAATAAAAAATGAACCAATGACAGCGATTCCAATACTAGTAAATGAAAGCAAAGACATAAGACCTGGATTTCCTAAATTATATTGTAGGTAATATAACTGAACAGCCGTGCGTAGGTTACTCCCAGCAACCATAAACAAACAAACGAAACATAGAGCAATTAGCGGTCTATTACTTAGCAATAATTTGAAGAGTTTTGACATCGGAAGCTTTTCTTCTTCTTTTTTAGGGACCCTAATCACATTTTCATTTGTATTACGATAGCAAATATAATGGAATATGACCCCAATTAACGCCATCGAACCGATTCCCACGGTATATCCTAATTTTTGATCTGGAAAATATAAAACAATTGGGATAACAACCATCCCAGAAATAAGCATTGCAAATTGGCTGCCAATAGCTCTGAAGGATCCAAGAGATGCCCGATCCACAGAATCTTGGGTCATGGAAGCTGCGAGTGATCCATAAGGAATATTAACAATGGAATACGACAACCCAAAGGCCATATAGGTTATAAAAGCAAAGACAATTTTTCCTGTATCTGAAAAGTCAGGTGCCATGAATGAAATGATAGTCATAATGGCAAGCGGAATCGATCCAAATAAGATGAACGGCCGAAACTTACCTCGTTTCCCCACCTTTCGTTTATCTACAAAAGCACCTACTGATGAATCTGCAAATGCATCAAAAATCTTCGATACTAAAAATACGAGGCCGCCCCAATAAGCCGAAATTCCTAAAATATCTGTATAGAACTTAAGCAAATAAATTTGCCCCATATCAAACATAAATCCGTTACCCACATCACCTAAACCATAGGAGATTTTTTCTTTTAAGGTTAATTTTTTTTGGGCATTATTCTCCATCATGTCTCCCTCTTCCTTTTATATTAATTAAATGTGTTTTACCTGTAACCCTTTTCAAAACTACAAAGATTATATGGTTGGAATAGTAAGCTTGAAAAAGATTTTTTTAATTTGTTTAATAAACTAACAAATTAACTTCATTGATAGAATACCACCGTCGACAAATTTCGTCAATAATAATTTGTAAGCGTATATCATCCTGTCCAACCCATTTATAAACATTTATCCAGCAAAGATCAATAATGGAGTTCATAACATAACAGAAAAGGCTCCGATTCGTATGAAACGGAGCCGATATTTTCCTAATTTAAAATATCACTTAAGACATGATGAAAAAAGATAGCTAACAGATGTTAGCTATCTTCCTTCTGGTAATATTGAATTAATGTTTGCCTTTTCTCCTTTCAGCTAAATCAGCTGTAAGTTGTGCTGTACGCTTTTTGTTTAATGGATAACAGAATACAATAATTAGGAACACAACAGCAAGTATGATTGCAGGTACTAGAGTTCCAAGTGTATGAATTCCTTGAAGCGTATCAGCTGTTTGTGCTTTAAGAGTTGGATTATAACCAACAGCTGCGATTGCTGCACCACCAACGCCGCCAGCTACTGCTTGACCAACTTTACGTGCCATAGAATAAATCGAGTAAACGGTTCCATCTTCACGTAAACCAGTTAAATACTCATGATAATCAATAACGTCAGTAACGAAAGCCCAAATGACAAGGTTGAAAATTCCATAACCAAACATCCCAATTGTTAATACACCAATAAATTGTGTTCCAGTTAAATTTGGAAGGAAGTACAAAATCGTATATATAACTGTTGCTATTAATAAACCACCAGAAGCCACTTCTTTTTTACCAAATTTCGCAACTAATGGTTTAACAAATGGCATACCTACAAATACTGCAATAGCTTGAAGAAGACCAACCATACTTAGTGCTTTAGCATTTCCGAAGTAATCTTTAAATAGATAAACGTTTACTGCACCAATTAGCATAAAGCAAACCAAGAACAATAATGAAGCAATGAGGAACCAAATTAATGGTTTGTTTTTTCCAAGACCTTTCATTGTTTGTCCCAAATTCACTTTTGGTTTAGTTGTTTCATCCATTACAATTCGTTCAACCGATAATTTATAACAAGCCATATAACAAGCAAGTGCAAGTCCACCGAAAATTAATGCAGCTAATATGAAGCGATTAGCATCTGGTTTGTTGTTAACAAACAAAATCATAGGGCCAACCACGTTAATAATTAAACCAGCCAAGTTTCCACCTAATGTTCTCCAGCTTGATAGTGCTGTACGTTCAACAGGATCTCCTGTGATAACTGAAGCCATTGATCCGTAAGGAATATTAACTGTGCTATATAGTGTTCCCCATATAATATATGTTACGTAAGCATAAGCAAGATAAAATCCATCTGACATTCCTGGAATGTGAACAAACATTAAAACACCACAAATAACAAGCGGGAAAGACATTCTAAAAATCCAAGGCCTGAATTTGCCATTTTTCCCTGCTTTTCTTGTATCAATAAAACGGCCCCATGATACGTCTGCTACTGCATCCCACAAACGGGCAAGTAAGAATAATCCACCGACTGCTGCAGGATTAATATGAAAGACATCTGTATAAAAAACCATTAAGAATGCGGCAACTAGAACAAAGAAGAAATCGTTCCCCCAATCACCAAACATATAACCAAGTTTGTCTTTCATTCCAAACTTTCTAAATTCATTTGCAGAACCTTGTACCACAGCGGCTTTTTTTGCAGTTTGACTCATTTTTGACCCCTCCATTATGCATTTAGTTTTTAATCTAACCCGATTACCTATACCTTTAAATCCTTAAATCTTTTTGAACCTTCAGTACTTTGAAATCCCTTTCAAAGATTATTAAAAAAATATTAGTGCATTTCTTTTAATTAGTTTATTGAACTAATTAATTAGTATAGTTGTATCTTATCATCGACTATTTACTCAGTCAACAGATTTTTGTAAGCGTTTAATAAAAAAATTTTCCAAATATTAAGGTCCCTTCTCTTACGTGATTAAGTGCTTAAGATAGTTTGTAGTCAGAAGTAGTATATTGATGTAATTAAAAAAAAATTGACACTAACTGTTCAAGAACGTCACAAGGGAGCCTTTTTTAATCTAACTTTGTCATAAATATCTAATTCATAGTATAATTGAAAAGATGCAAATAATTTATGAAATAATATTGCACAATAGCTCTAAGAACTTTATTCACTATTCCAGGAGAGTATGCATGTTAAAAGATTTTGTTTCAAATGCCTCACTATTAATTGCTTCCTTTTCTATTATGGGAGTGTTATTTAAAGATAAGCCAATTAATCCTTCCTCTCCGCTATCCTCAAAATTATATTGGGGATTTTGTTTTGGAGTTCTAGGGAATATTTTAATGTCGTTTAGCATTCAAATAAACGCAACCACGATTGCTGATCTACGCCATTTGGCAATAGTGATCGCTGCAACTTTCGGTGGATATATCCCAGCAATATTGGCTGCAGTCCTTATTGCAGCAGGAAGAATCCTTTTTTTTGGTATGAATGAATCTTCCTTACTGGGAGCAATCGGGGCTGTACTAACAGGGAGCCTCTGTGGTGGAATCGCAACATTAAACTATTCCAGAACTTTAAAGGCTTTCATAATGAATCTGATTGGTTTATTAATTGTTTCAATCATTTTCATTATCAGAATTGACAACTTCCAAATGCTCAAAAGTGTTTTAACCATACATTATTTAATTTCTCTCATTGGTGGTTTTTTTGCTTATCATTTTTTTGTTTTCGTGGTGAAGTCATACGAAGTACAAAATCAATTAAAGCATAATGTCATGAAATTGAAGGAAACTGAAGAACGTTTTCGCCTCATAGCTGAATATTCAAGTGACATGATTACAATGCACAACGAAAAAGCCGAATATATTTATATTTCACCCGCTGTAAAAGAAATTATTCATTTTGAGTATCCTGAACTTCTCGGAAAAAAAATGGAGGTTTTTATTCATCCAGATGATGTTGTACAAACAAAAGACATGTTTGAAAAAGCACTTCTTGAGGGTGGGGCTGAATCAACTTACAGGTACCGTACGAATAAAGGAGATTATGTTTGGATTGAATCTACTTTAAAAAGCGTTCATTTCGAAGAAGATGGAAGTAAGAAAGTCATTATTGTATCAAGGAATATTACTGATCGAAAACTTACCGAACAAAAACTACAAGAGGCAAATCAATTACTCAATCAACTATCCTACTTAGATGGACTAACAGGGATTGCCAACAGAAGATATTTTGACGAAACACTTAATAAAGCATGGGCTAATTCTTCTATAAGTCATACGCCAATCACATTAATTATGTTTGATATTGATTACTTTAAAAAATACAATGATACATACGGCCATCTAACTGGAGACTTTTGCTTACAATCAATTGCACAAGCTATTAACAATCAAATGGCTGTTAACTCTCATTATACTTTTTGCCGTTATGGAGGTGAGGAATTTGCTCTCATCTCTCCTTCTACAACCATGGAGGAAGGGATGAAAATTGCTTATCAAATTCAGGAGACAATTAAGTTACTTAAAATTCCTCATATTAGTTCTGACATTGCTGATATTGTTACTTTAAGTATTGGATTTGCCACAATGGTTCCAACAACTTTAGAAAAACCGCAAGCATTAATTCAAATGGCTGATTCGGCATTATATTTATCTAAGACAAAAGGTAGAAATACAATTTCATCTTCTCATTTAAGCATGGAAGGCTTGTAAATAATACAAGCCTTCCTTTTTTTATCAATTCAAAACATATTTTTCTAAATATTATGCAAATTTTGTTGTATAATGCGGTAAATACATGTAAAATTTTCCTATCAGCCCTTTTTGGATGGTGAGACAATGGAAATTACGAAACATCTTTTCTTAAACCTCTCAATATATATCGTTTTATTGTTTTTTTGTTTAATTTTTTTCGATAATTATAAAAAATTCACCCTATCCAAACCCTCACTTACAATCTTTTTTATTGCCATGTTATGGTTATGTATTCAATTTTCATACAATCCGATTTCATATGTTCGATATGATTTAAGGATTATTCCTTTGGTTTTGGGGGCCCTTTATGTGGGAATTGGCCCGATTCTTATAGGAGTAATTATTATTATTCGGGGATTCTATGGTTTTGATTTAGGCTTTTTTCAAACCATTATGCTTTATGCACCTCTCTCGATAATATTCTGGAGATTATATCCTTGGTTTTTAAAGCAAATTCCAGTACGCCGTATTTTCGTTACAGTATGTTTGGGAATAATCCTCGGCGTTATTACAGTTATCGGGATGAGTTTCGCCAATACTCATTCCTATTGGCTGGATGCGTGGACTGCGTTCTTATTCATTCCCTCTCTCGGGATTGGGATCATTTCATATGGGATTGAATTTGTCAGAAGAAATAATGAAATGCAGCAGCAGCTGATTAAAGCTGAAAAGTTAAAAGCAGTTGAACAAATGGGAGCTGCCATTTCCCATGAGATTCGAAATCCACTAACTGCAGCTAGCGGGTTTGTTCAGCTCCTGCAAGATGATTATCTTTCAAGGCATAAACGGAAAGAATATTTATCGATTGTAAAAGAGGAATTAATTTCGGCTGAACGGGTTATTCAAGATTATTTAACCTTTGCAAAACCATCGCTTGAGGCATTTGAAGAACTAAATGTAAAAAGTGAATTACGGCAAATAATTAATATTCTTCAACCCTTAGCCCATCAAAATTCAGTCGAGATTAACACAGACTTTTCAGTGATTGGGTTTATAAAAGGGGATGGCCAAAAGTTCCGTCAATGCTTTGTGAATGTCCTCAAAAATGCGATTGAAGCAATGCCTAATGGAGGTTATTTAACTGTCACAACGGAGTATAGTAAAAACAATGTAACCATTAGTGTGAAGGACACTGGTGTAGGAATGAACATAGAACAACTGGAGCGATTAGGAGAACCATTTTATTCCACAAAAGGAAAAAATGGAACAGGCTTAGGTATGATGGTGGTTTACAGCATTGCACGTGCAATGGATGGTACGGTTTGGGCTGAAAGTGAAGTGGGAATGGGAACCACTTTTCATTTTAAATTTCCAACGATTTCGTCGATAATGAAAAAGGAAAATATTATCATTTAAAAAACAAACCGACAAAAGATTAACTTTTGTCGGTTTGTTTTCACTTTATTTACCAATAAACATTTGGGTCCAGTGTTTGCCTGTCGCTTCAAATCCTACCCCAATATGAGTAAAATTTGAACTTAAGATATTTTTACGATGCCCTTCACTGTTCATCCAAGCTGTTACTACTTCTTGTGGCGTTCGTTGTCCTTGTGCGATATTTTCACCTGCAGATTTATAGGTCACGCCAAAGTCTCTCATCATGTCAAATGGTGATCCATAGGTAGGGCTTGTATGTGAAAAATAATTTTTTTGCTGCATATCCAACGATTTTTTCTGTGCAACACTGTTTAACTGTGTGTCCGCCTTTAGAGCAGGAAGTCCGTTTTTACTGCGTTGGGCATTTGTTAGGTCAATTACTTGTTGTACGTATTGACTAACTGTCCCAGTAGCCGGTGCATTATTTTGTGTAGTAGCTGGCTGTTTTGGTGCAGGTTGGGCTTGTGGTGGAGCTGGCCGTTGTTGCTTCGGTGCTGGCTGTTGTTGGATAGGTGCTGGTTGCTGTTGAATTGGTGCCGGTTGTTGTTGAACTGGTGCTTGTCCATTCGGTCTTTGCTGCTGAATATAAGGTTGGATCTGTTGGAGTGCCAAATTACCTAGTCTAGGATCGAGACGAATAAACTGGTACTTTGCATCTTGGATTAATACCGCCCTTGTATGAGGGTATTGATTACTGTTCAAATTTGTTTGATATGCAGAAATCATATCATCATTGTTGTTGTAATTTTTCTTATTTTTTCGTTTATTGTTATAAAAATTTACATCAGAATCAGATTCGCTGTTATTATTGTTCGTATAATCCTCAGTTAAAGGACCATTGTGGTCGATCCCATCATCTCTCCCATTACGTACATCCATATAAGGGGTATTGTTTCTGTTATTCGTGTTCATTCCTATACGATTTGACCCTTGATCATTTATCTCTTTATTATCATTGTTATTACAAGCAGCAAGGCCCATTGTTAAGACCGCTGTTAACAGTAACCCAACTGGTTTTTTTATCAATCGAAATACCTCCTTTTGAAATTCATGTTGCCTTTATAGTGTTAATGTTTTTCAAAGAAAGTATTGATGGAAAATAAACGTATTTAATAATCGGGTATAATAACAATTTTCCACAAAAAAAAACCAACTATTGAAACTGTCGGCTTGTTTTTAAGGGTCAATTTTCCAGCATCGGAATTCGGCCTTTATATTTGTTAATAAGGTCTCGATTATGTTCTTCGGCACCATCTGCATTGCCACTTTTAAAGATTGGCGGTTCAAAATTATTTTCAATCATTATGCGGATGGCTTCAACCATTATTCCGTTAACAATTGCTGTCCCTACAACCGTTGAACCTGAACCAAAGTTTACACCAATTGACTCGTGCTCCATTAATGCATCACCCACTTTAATATGATTATCAATGGAAAGGTCAGCCGTATGATACAAATATTTACCATTTTTATGTCTTGACTTCACGGTTTTTGTATAAACATACGATGTGACGCTAATGACAAATGCACCTTTATTTTTAGCAATCTCGGCCACATCAATTGGCACAGGATTCCTGCCAGAGGTTGATGCGACAATGACAACATCTTGAGGTAGAATCTTAACATTTTTCATGAATTGTTCTGCAAAATCATTTTCTTTTTCTAATTGAGAGGAGCGAACCGCCCCTTTATGCAGCATTAAATCTTCTATTAGGATTGGATTAATTGGAACCAGTCCACCAGCTCGGTAAAATAGTTCTTCCCCAAGCATATGGGAATGTCCGCAACCAAAAACATGAACAATCCCATCCTTTTGGATGCACTTGGCCACTTTCTTTGCAGCTTTTTTTAGGTTTTCATTTTCATCTTTTTCGATTAAGCTTAATATTTCTTTAAGCTTAGAAAAATAAAGATTGAACAAGATAAATAATCTCCTTTGTTTTCAGCGTTTCATCTGAATCATAAACTTGTAACGATCCGCCCGATATACAGATTTAACAAATTCAACCGGGGTAGTATCTTTAAGAAAAGTATTTCTTTGGATTAACATAACTGGTGACCCTTTGCTAATCTTTAAATAATTTGCCTCACTTTGGCTGGCAACTGATGATTCAATAATCTGAGAAGCGCTATCAATTTTTAAGTCTAACTGTCCTTCAATATGTGCGTATAGGGATTTATTTACAATGTGTTCCGTAAGTCCTTTAACGAGATTTGCTGAAATATAATTTGTTTCTAAGGCCATTGGGACACTATCTGCCATACGAATCCGTTTGATTTCATAAACGGGTCCATATTCTGAAATCAAAAGCTGATCTGCTATTTGTTTTGTCGCGGGTATAATTTCAAAGTGGATTAATTGGCTCCCTGGTTCCAATCCTCTTGCCTTCATATCTTCTGTGAAGCTTGTTAATCCCTGAAGGGGCTGTTCGATTTTTCTTTCTGCAACAAATGTTCCTTTTCCTTGCAAACGATATAAATAGCCCTCATTTACTAACTGTGTAAAGGCCTGTCTAACGGTCATCCGGCTAATTTGATATTTCTCCGCATATTCTCTCTCAGGAGGGAGAGAATCACCAGGTCGCAATTCGCCGTTTTCAATTAACTCTTTGATATATCCTTCAAGTTGATAATAAATTGGAATGGGAGAATTCTTATTAATCATTTTCCTCCAACTGCACCCTTTCCTTTACATTGGCACCTTTGCGCTATAGTGAATCTTTAGATCTGCTATTGCCGCTTTATCTGCAATAATTGTAACACAGGGATGATTTTTCAACACGGATGCAGGAAAACTTTCATTAATTTCGCCGTTCAAAAGTCTAAACAGTGCTTCTTTTTTCTTTTCACCTGAAACGAGAAGAAGAATTTCTTTGCTTTTCATAATGGTTGCAATCCCCATCGTAATCGCTTTTGTAGGAACCTCATCAATTCGGTTAAAAAATCTTGCATTTGCTTGAATGGTTGAAGGTGCTAACTTTACAATATGCGTTTTGGAACCAAAGGAAGTTCCTGGTTCATTGAATCCAATATGCCCATTACTGCCAATTCCGAGAATTTGTAAATCAACGCCGCCATGCTTAGCAATTAAATCTTCATAACGATTGCATTCTTCTTGAAAATCAGCAGCAATACCGCTTGGAATATTTGTTTTAGCTTTATTCATATCAATATAATTAAAAAGTTGGTTATTCATAAAATACCGGTAGCTGTTCTTATTATCACCTGATAGTCCCATGTACTCATCCAAATTAAATGTGGTTACTTTCTGATAAGACGTCCCATTCATTTTGTGATCCTCGATTAGACTTTTATAGGTTTCGATGGGTGTCCCACCTGTTGCTAATCCAAGTTTAATACTTGGATTCTGAACTACCTTTTCAATGATAAATTCAGCCGCTCTGTTACTCATTTGTTGATAATCATTTACCTCAATAATCCTCATTTTGAGTTTTCCTCCCTTTTAAATGCAAGAGCCCCACGGCAAAGTGTCATATAAACTTCCAGCTGCTCATCTAAAATGACAATGTCTGCATCTTTTCCAACAGCAATACTGCCTTTCCGATCATACATATTCAACTGCTTTGCTGGATTCACGGAAGCCATTTCAATAGCGTCTTCAAGTGGACAGCCAGTGTAAGCAATAATATTTTTTACTGCATGCCCCAATTTTAAAATACTTCCTGCAAGGGTTCCGTCCACAAGGACTGCTTTTCCATTTTTTACTGTTACCTCTTGACCACCAAGATCATATTTACCATTTTTCAAACATTTCGCCCGCATGGAATCGGTTATTAAGATTAACCCTTCACTTTGCTTTTGTTTGAAAGCAAGTTTTACCATTTCCGGACGAACATGCACCCCATCCACGATAATTTCAGCTTTTAATTCATCTCGTAAAAAAGCTGCACCCACGACACCGGGTTCACGATGATGCAGTCCCCTCATTTGATTAAAAAGATGGGTTACGTGGTTTGCACCAGCATCAATGGCTTCATCAACCTCATCAAAGGTTGCATCGGTGTGACCAATTGATGCAATGATCCCATTTGACTTTAAATATCGAATCATTTCTAGTCCACCTGGACGCTCTGGGGCAAGTGTAACAAGTTTAATATTCCCATTTGTAAGGTTTTGCCATTTTTGAAATAAAGCAAGGTCCGGGTCAATAATATGCTGTATCGGCTGTGCCCCTGCTCTTTTTGCGTTTACAAACGGCCCTTCAAGATGGAGGCCAAGTATTTCGGCCTTTCCATTTGGTATCTGCTTTTCAATGTATTGCCCTGCATTTATTAAAGCATTTTCAATTTGTTTACCTTCTTGGGTCATTGTTGTGGCTAAAAAACTCGTGGTTCCTTCTTTCGGTAAAGCTGTAACCATTGTGTCTAGTGCTTCCTTAGTGGCGTCCATCGTATCAGCACCATTGACCCCATGAATATGAACATCGATTAAACCGGGAATTGCTTTATAGTGCCCAGGAAGCTCAATAACTTCAAATTCATTCTCCTTTTCAAGTTCTTCCATTGATCCAATTTCCACTATTTTTCCGTTATTTATTTTAATAAATCCATTTTCAATTAATATATCTTCTGCATAAACTTGGATTCCCTTAAGCAAAATATGATTAATTTTTTGAATCATTGAAATTACTTCCTTTCGGGTATTTCTATACTATATATTAGCATCACCTTTTTCTAGTTGTCTATACCAATTTGATTGAATCGATAAACTTAAATTTTTTCATCTCTCGGCCATCAAGTATGGTAAAGGAATTTAAATATTTATTATCGAATTAAAAATTGGTATAGACATCTATAAATATTTAGTGATATATTTACTAATGGAAAAGCGCTTTCACTAGAATGACTTTTAAAAAGGAGAGGACTATTATGTTAGGCTTTTTACAACGGATTGGTAAAGCATTAATGCTTCCGATAGCAGTATTGCCTGCTGCAGGGCTATTGCTTCGGTTTGGACAACCCGATTTATTAGATATTCCATTTATAGCAAATGCAGGAAACGCAATTTTTGCAAACTTAGCATTAATCTTCGCGATAGGAGTAGCCATTGGTTTTTCAAAGGATAACAATGGTGCCGCTGCATTATCTGGTGCAATAGGTTACTTGGTATTAACTGAAGGAACAAAAGCAATTGATAAAGATATTAATATGGGGGTTCTTGGAGGAATATTGGCCGGGATTATTGCGGGATTATTATACAATCGTTTCCATGATATAAAGTTGCCTGAGTGGCTGGGTTTCTTTAGCGGCAGACGGTTTGTTCCGATTATTACCTCCGTTGCAATGGTTCTTTTAGCTGGAATTGCCGGATTTGCTTGGCCGCCGATTCAGGATGCTATTAATGGGCTTGGTAACTGGATCATAGGATTAGGAGCAATCGGGTCAGGTATTTTCGGTTTTTTAAACCGTCTGCTCATTCCTTTAGGCTTGCACCATGTATTAAACAGTTTATTCTGGTTCCAATTTGGAGAGTATGCTGGTAAAACCGGAGATATTGCTCGTTTCTTTGCTGGAGATCCATCTGCGGGCGGTTATATGACTGGATTCTTCCCAGTTATGATGTTTGGACTTCCTGGTGCAGCGTTTGCTATTGTGGCTGCCGCAAAACCGGAGAAAAGAAAAGCTACATTAGGAATGTTTATTGGTCTAGCATTGACTTCATTCCTCACAGGGATTACAGAACCAGTTGAGTTTTCATTTATGTTTATTGCTCCATTATTATATGGTGTTCATGCTGTTTTAACAGGATTATCCTTTGTGATCACATCGATGCTTGGAATTCGTGATGGCTTCACTTTTTCTGCAGGTGCTATTGATTACGCATTAAACTTTAACATCGCTGAAAAGCCATTATTGTTATTAGTAGTAGGTCTTGTCTACGCCGTTATTTATTTCGTTATTTTCTACGGATTAATAAAAGCATTTAATATTAAAACACCTGGCCGTGAGGATGATGACGAAAACTTCGATAATGCGTCTCCCGCTGCCACTGTTGGTAACAATAAATTTGAAACGATGGCTTATCATTTTATTAATGATATTGGTGGAAGAGAAAACATTACAACAATTGATAATTGCACAACACGCCTTCGCTTAAATATTAAAGATATGGAGAAGGTAAACGAATCTGCCCTCAAAGCACATGGTGCTAAAGGAATTATGAAGTTAAATAAAACCAATCTGCAAATCGTGGTTGGTACAGAAGTAGAATTTGTTGCCGATGCTATGAAGAAAATTGATATGGACAACGTAAATCTTGATATAATTCCCAACGAAGACACATCAGTGAAAGAGAATCGGAAACTACCTCTTTCGGAAAAAGAATTTATTATGCCTATTGAAGGAGAAATTATTCCACTTCATGAGGTTCCAGACCAGGTCTTTTCACAAAAAATGATGGGCGATGGTTTTGCAATCGTTCCATCTAAAGGTTCAATAGTTTCACCTGTTGACGGTGAAATCATTAATATATTTCCAACAAAACATGCCCTTGGACTCAAATCAAAACAAGGATATGAAATTCTCATCCATGTTGGGATGGATACTGTGAATTTAAAAGGAGAAGGTTTTACAGTTCTTGTAAAAGAAGGCGAGCAGATTACAAAAGGGCAAGAAATTCTAAAATTTGATTTAGATTTTATCAAGAAGTCAGCTCCATCTACTGTTACTCCTATTATCTTTACGAACCTAACAAAATTAAATGTAAAGAAACAAGGACACACGCCTCAAGGTCAAAGTGGAATTCTATCGATTGAATAAAAAAGAACGACAGGTGTCAGGCACCTGTCGTTTCTTTTATGCGAATAGTTTCGCTTCTTCGGCTTGGAAAAAGCTCTTCATCGCATGAAATACATGAAGTCCATGTTTATACGATTGAATTTATTTAATCAATCTTTTAAATGGCAGTATGTTTACTTTTCTTAAAGAAATTTTATTATCTGGTGCAAGCGCATCGCATCCGTATCATATGGATGAAAAATGACATCTTTTGATACATTCACAAAAAACAGGTTATAGTATGTTCTGATTTGCTTCAGGAAATGGTAAAATAAATTATCTTGATAAGTAAAGGCACCTGTTTAGTTAGGTGCCTTCATTACTTCAAAGGAGACATAAATGTTTTCTTCATTTTCATTTTTTGAGATATTTTTTAACAAATCTAAATGGATTTCCTTAATTCTTACTGGTCTGTTAACCGCGTTTGCTAGCGAAATCAAAGTAATTCCTTTCAATGGGGAGGCTTTTCGTTTCGGATTAGGAAGTATTACTTTTTTTCTAATAATTCTTATTCAGCCACCAGCTTCATTAGCTCTAACAGGGTTCTTCACTGGCATGATTGTCGTTTGTTTTCGCATTCTTGGAGATTTGATGATTGATCCCTTTCCTTTCTTGGCAAGCATAAAGAATCATCTGCCTGCATTTCTGTTTTATTTCTTGTTTGGTTTAGGGCTCAGCGTGATTAAAATAGAGAAATACAAAACTTTTCCCCTTCTACTTGGTTTTTTGGCTGCTGGAATAGAGTTTATCGCAAACAGCGCAGAGCACCTAATGCGCTACCTGTTATTAAATCATGAGAACTCAGGCTTTAGCGAATGGGCATTATTAAGCGTGGTTGCCTTATTCCGGAGCTACTTCGTTGTAGGACTATATAGTTCCATAACTGTTTCGGAACAAAAAAAACGAATGCAAGAAATGCTCGAAGTTGGATCGGAATTATATTCGGAAACTCTCTACCTTCAGAAATCAATGAATCATATTGAACAAATCACGGCATCTTGCCATGATTTATATCGAAAATTAAAGAAGAGCAATCAGGGCGAGCTAAGCGTGCAAGCATTGCTCATTGCTCAAGAAATACATGAAGTGAAAAAGGATTCACAGCGGATACTTTCAGGTCTGTCCAAGATAACGATTCAAAAAAGTAATGATGATCTTTTTCTTTCTGATGTGCTAGGATTGGTGGTTACAGCAAATGAAAAATATAGTGAAATGTTAGACAAAAAAATCTCGTTTAATCTGACAATTTCTACTGATTTTTATACCCATCAAAAAATCCAATTACTGGCATTATTGAATAATCTGACCGCTAACGCTGTTGAGGCCATTTCGGAAAAAGGAAAAATCGATATAGATATCTTCGAGGAACTAGCGTTTATTTCTTTCACTATAAAAGATTCTGGAAATGGAATTCCCGAAGAGGACCTATCAATCATCTTTGAACCTGGCTATACAACAAAATTTAATAATCATGGGGTTGGTGCAACAGGGATTGGTCTATCTCATGTACATGAAATTGTTCATACTCTTCAAGGCCAAATTGAAGTAGAATCACAAGATGAAGGTACTACTTTTCGAATCAAAATTCCTACCGATAACATAAGAAAGAAAGGTGAATAAAACTGAGATATTTTATAGTAGACGACGATACAGCAAGTCGTAGAATGCTAAAGAAAATCATTTCAGAGAGCAAGCTAGGAGATGTAGTCGGTGAATCAGAATCTGGCGCCCATTCGCTTCCGCTCATTCTTTCGATCCGTCCAGATGTTGTCTTAATCGACTTTTTAATGCCTAATCTCGACGGAATTGAAACAATTGAACAATTGAGGATTCAAGGATTTCAAGGACAATTCATCATGATTTCTCAAATCGAAAATAAAGAAATTGTCGGTGAAGCTTATGAAAAGGGTGTTGAGTTCTTTATTCATAAACCAATCAACCGATTAGAAGTACAAAGCATTCTGAAAAAAACAGTAGGACAATATCGCCTTAGACAATCGTTAATGACTATTCGGGAATCCCTGGCATACATGGAATCAGACAAGTTTACGCAAAAACAACGAAGTGTGAAAGAAATCGTATATTCCATATTAAATGATATGGGGATTATCGGAGAGTCAGGAAGTGGGGATATGGTATTGATGATGGAATTTTTAATAAATCGCAAAGATTCCACTGCACTATTGCCCCCTCTCAAGGATTTATACGAAGCTATTTCCAGTACGAATAAAGCAGACATCCTGGATATTAAAAAAGAAACGAAATCGATTGAACAGCGTATCCGCAGAGCCATTATAGCAGCACTTAACAACTTGGCTTCATTAGGAACATTGGATTATACCAACCCCACTTTTGAATATTATGCACCCCGTTATTTCGATTTTCAAGAAATACGGGTACGAATGAAAGAATTGAATCAAATTAGCAATGAAGCAACGAAAGTAAAAATTAATATTAAAAAGTTCCTCCAAGTTTTGTTCCTTGATTCAGTAGAAAAATACTCTCAAACTTCATAAAAGAAACGATTTATTTCCCCAGATCTTTAGCTAAGTTCTGGGATTTTTTCTGTCGATTCAAAATAACGTAAATATTTTAAAATTAGTTATGTAGGATTTTGTAGGATTTAATAATCTCCTTATATGATTAACTTACATTTTAAAATTCACAGAAAAACTAGTAAGCGTTTACACACTATATTTTAAGGAGGATATTGGATGAAAAAATTTAAGTTCGGCTTAGCTTATCAAATTCTTGTTGGATTGATTTTGGGGATTATTGTCGGAGCCATTTTTTACGGAAATCCTGCAGTTGCAACCTATTTACAGCCCATTGGTGACATCTTTATTCGAATGATAAAAATGATTGTGGTTCCCATTGTTATTTCAACACTAATCCTTGGTGTTGCCGGAACCGGGGATATGAAAAAGTTAGGTAAACTCGGTGGGAAAACCATTCTTTACTTTGAAATTGTTACATCGATCGCTATTATAATAGGTTTGCTTGCAGCGAATATTTTTAAGCCAGGTGTAGGTGTGGATATGACCAAACTGGCTAAAGGCGATATACAAACATATGTAGACTCAACAAGTGAAGCAACAAGTCATAGTTTTATGGATACATTTGTCAATATTGTTCCGAAAAATATCTTCGAATCTATAGCAAATGGGGACATGCTTCCTATCATTTTCTTTTCCGTTATGTTTGGGTTAGGAATTGCCGCAATCGGTGAAAAAGGAAAACCAGTTCTTGCATTCTTCCAAGGTACGGCCGATGCCATGTTTTGGGTAACAAATCGGATTATGAAATTTGCACCATTTGGCGTTTTTGCCCTTATAGGTGTAACGGTTTCAAAATTTGGAGTAGCGTCCTTAATTCCACTTGGAAAATTAGTCATTTGTGTTTATGCCGCAATGTTCTTTTTTATTGTTGCTGTGTTAGGTGTTATAGCAAAGATATGTGGGACCAGCATTCTTCATCTTACAAAGATATTAAAGGACGAAATCATTTTAGCTTTTTCAACGGCCAGTTCAGAAAGCGTCTTGCCAAAAGTGATGGAAAAAATGGAGAAATACGGGTGTCCGAAAGATGTTGTTTCCTTTGTTATTCCAACAGGTTATTCATTTAACTTAGATGGTTCTACCCTCTATCAAGCGCTAGCAGCAATTTTCATTGCTCAAATGTATGGAATCGATTTAAGTATTTCTCAACAAATTTCTTTAATGTTAGTATTAATGGTTACATCCAAAGGAATTGCAGGTGTACCGGGTGTTTCTTTTGTGGTTCTATTAGCAACTTTAGGAACAGTAGGCATTCCACTAGAAGGCCTCGCATTTATAGCGGGTATCGATAGACTTCTAGATATGGCTCGTACCGTTGTTAATGTATTCGGTAACTCATTAGCAGCAATCGTTATGTCTAAGTGGGAAGGACGATTTGATTCAAAGAAAGGTAAAGAATACATCACTTCCATTGATAAAGCTGCATAAGATGGTAAACACAAAAAGGCGATGACACTCAGTCATCGCCTTTCATTTGTATTAATAATCGAACTTTTTATTATTTATTAGTGGTTTCCTTCAAACGGCTATGGTTGTCTTCGATTGATTTAGTACTTGGTCCTCCGTGTGTTAAAATTCGATTCACTCGATGTTTCACAAGCCAATCAATAGCTTCAAACTGATATTCATTTTTTACCTGATCAAACGCCATGTGAAAGGTTACATCCAGCCCTTTCGCAGATTCTAGCAGTTTGAGCGGGCATCCTCATCAATCCAATCAGAATCATTTAAGCAGCCAATCACCACTCCATCTGTCCCTAACTGCTTGAAATGGGCAATATCATTTTGCATAATCTTAATTTCTTCTTTAGTTTTGGATTCACTTAAGAAATCCGTATCTTCTGCTATCCCCCTGTCATCTTTACCAATTCCACAAAGCTTAATGTAAAGTAACTTGTAGCAATAGCAAAAAACGACTGGTGCCTGACACCAGTCGTTTTTGTTAAGCGAATAATTTCGATTCTTCTGCTTGGAAAAAGCTCTTCATTGCATGAAATACATCTGCTTTTTGCTTAAGAATATAGTGGCGAAATTGATCATCTTTAATGTTCTTATAAGCCGACATTAAGGTCGAATGACGGTTGTATTGATTTACTTCACCATATCCGAACATATTTGACACCTTCATTAACTCTTCAACTAGCTTCACGCAGCGGGCGTTATCTGATGTGAGATTATCACCGTCAGAGAAGTGGAATGGATAAATGTTGAACTTACGTGGATTGTATTTTGCATCAATGATCTCTAATGCTTTGCGGTATGCAGATGAGCAAATCGTCCCTCCGCTTTCACCTTTAGAGAAGAAATCCTCTTCAGTAACTACTTTAGCCTCGGTATGATGGGCAATAAATTCAATTTCCACTGTTTCATATTTCGTCCTTAAGAAGCGTGTCATCCAGAAGAAAAAGCTGCGAGCCATGTATTTCTCCCATATCCCCATTGATCCACTCGTATCCATCATTGCGATAACAACCGCTTTTGAATCCGGTTTAACTACTTCATTCCAGGTCTTAAATTTTAAATCATCCTTGTAGATCGGGTGGAAAGCTGGTTTTCCACTCATAGCATTCCTTTTGAAAGCTGACATCATTGTGCGTTTCTTATCAATATTACCCATTAATCCTGTTTTTCGTATATCGTTGAATTCAATATTTTCAACGAGATGCTCTTCCTGTTCTTTTCTCTTTAAATTTGGAAGCTCTAATTGTTTAAATAAAGCTTCCTCAAGCTCCATTAATGATACTTCTGCCTCAAAATAATCTTCGCCTGCTTGGTCTCCCGCTCCTTGGCCTTTACCTGGTCCCTTTTGGCCGCTAGAACCGTCACGTGCAACGACATCACCTACTTGACTGTCACCATCACCTTGGCCCACGTGTTTGTTTTTGTCATAATTATAACGAATTTTATATTCGTCCAATGAACGAATCGGAATTTTTACTACATCTCGACCATTAGACATAATTATGCTCTCTTCTGTAATTAAGTCTGGAAGATTGTTGCGAATTGCCTCCTGGACTTTTTCCTGATGCCTCTGCTGATCATCGTGGCCTTTACGATGGAGGGACCAATCTTCTCTTGAAATGACATATTGATGGTTGTTAACTGACAATGTAAACCCCTCCTTATTAATTTATTAGTTTCCAAAATGCACAAATTTTTATCAAATTCATAATATAACTCGAATGAAAAAATTAAGATAAATATGGATTACTTTATCCTATGCAGAAAAATAGAATAATTTACAAATTATTTTGACAATTGTGCTTTTGCCTACTAAATTGGACAAATTATCCATGTGGATGCACCGGGATTTCTCCTTATCATCATAAGGAAAAAAATAGACTGACAGATTACCTTCTGCCAGTCCTAGCTATTTTAATCCACTTATCTATTTAATAGACTACCAACATAACGCAGCAATTCATTAGCTGATGTTGTATTATAGCCATGCTCATCAACCAACCTGGCCACCACGTTATTAATCTTTTTCAATTGCTGTTCATCAGGTGTTTTCGATGAAGTGGTGATTTTTACTACATCCTTTAAATCTGCAAACAATTTCTTTTGAATGGCTTCACGCAGGCGGTCATGAGAGTTATAGTCAAAACGTTTGCCTTTTCTTGCAAAAGCAGAAATTCTTATTAGTACTTCTTCCCTGAAAGCCTTTTTCGCATTTTCAGAGATGCCGATTTGTTCTTCAATGGAACGCATGAGCTTTTCATCTGGATTGATTTCTTCTCCAGTAAGTGGATCGCGAAGCTTCGATTTGTTGCAATAAGCTTCAACATTGTCAAGGTAATTATCCATTAACGTTTTAGCTGACTCTTCGTATGAATAAACAAATGCTTTTTGGACTTCCTTCTTGGCAATATTATCATATTCTTTACGGGCTAATGAGATATAATTCATATAACGTTCACGTAACTCTGTTGTGATGGACGGGTGTTGATCAAGCCCATCTTTTAATGATCTTAATACATCAAGTGCATTAATTGAAGGTATTTCTTTACGAATGATTGTAGATGAGATCCGGTTAATCACGTAACGAGGATCAATACCACTCATACCTTCATCTGGATATTCCTTCTTAAGTTCATCCACATCCGCCGTATTAAAGCCCTCTACATTTTCTCCATCATAAAGACGCATTTTCTTAAGTAAATCAATATCGCCTTTTTTCGGTTCCTTTAAGCGAGTAAGGATGGTAAACATCGCTGCTACCTTTAACGTATGTGGTGCAATGTGAACATCAGAAACATCACTCTCATTAATCATCTTTTCATAAATTCTCTCTTCTTGTGACACCTTCAAGTTATAAGGAATAGGCATAACAATAATCCTTGAGTGGAGTGCTTCATTTTTCTTATTGGAGATAAAGGAACGATACTCCGTTTCGTTCGTGTGTGCTACGATTAGCTCATCAGCACTAATTAAGGCAAACCGGCCTGCTTTGAAATTCCCCTCTTGAGTTAGAGACAACAAGTGCCAAAGGAATTTCTCATCACACTTTAACATCTCCTGGAATTCCATCATTCCACGGTTCGCCTTATTAAGCTCACCATCGAAGCGATAGGCACGTGGATCTGATTCGGAACCAAATTCCGCAATGGTTGAAAAATCAATACTTCCTGTTAAATCGGCAATATCCTGTGATTTCGGATCGGATGGGCTAAATGTTCCGATTCCGGTTCGCTTATCTTCGGAGAAGAAGATTCTTTCTACTAAAACATCTTCGATTCGTCCACCATACTCCTGTTCTAGACGCATCATATTCAATGGAGAAAGATTACCTTCGATGCGAATTCCATACTCATCATGGAAATCCTTGCGTAAATGATGTGGAATTAAATGAAGTGGATCTTCATGCATTGGGCATCCTTTAATGGCAAACACAGAGCCTCTATCCGTGAGAGAGTAAGCTTCAAGTCCCCTTTTTAGCATGGTAACAAGAGTTGACTTCCCTCCACTTACAGGACCCATTAATAACAAAATACGCTTCCTTACATCCAGCCTTTTTGCTGCCGGATGGAAGTATTCTTCAACAAGCCGTTCCAGCGATTCCTCTAAACCAAATAATTGATTGCTAAAGAATTCATACTTTTTCGTCCCTTTTTCTTCAGTAATTCCTGCATCCTTAAGCATATTATAAACTCGTGAATGTGCCGACTGTGCAACCCATGGCTTCTCTTTCAACAACTGTAAATAATCTGCGAATGACCCTTCCCACCGTAGCTTTTCTTCTTCTTCGCGATACATCTCGATTTTTTTTAGAATATCCATAAGGCCCTCCCCCTGTAGGTTAATCAGAGACGATTAATATACTCTATGCTGATAAGCTTTTGAACATGCGTACCATTCCAAGTAGCGTCTATCTTTTTTGTATTAATAAAAAGAATCTCCCTCTTTTCATTTTTATAAGATAGGCTATAATAAAACTATATGTGTGATAAAAATGAAAAATGTATGACGAAGGAGGATTACATAAATATGAACACTTTCATCGTTTGTTTAGTAATGGTCACGTTTTTAGCGGCAATCTTCACATCAGGTTATAATGACAAACCAGGTTCTTCAAAATAAAAAAACTGCCAATCGGCAGTTTTTTTATTTAAGATTAAGTTTATTTTTTTGAACAAACTCCTTCATATACATTCTACTCTTCCTATCAAGCATAGTAGCTATTTGGTCAGTCCAGCGGTCCTTTCTTTTCCCATTGGTCCGCTCTTCATAGTAACACGAAATCAAATCATCATATTTTTGCAGTTCACTTAGATAAACTTCAGTGCTTTGTTGATATTCATCTTCATGGTAAACATGTTCATACGGGAGCCTAGGTTTTTTGTCTGTCAATTTGGTTGGTACTCCAACAGCTAGCCCGAACAAAGGAATAACCCGCTCAGGTGTTTTTAAAAGCTTTTTAACTTCTTCTAGGTTGTTGCGAATTCCACCTATGTAGCATATTCCTAACCCAAGCGATTCCGCTGCAATCGCTGCATTTTGTGCAGCTAAAGAAGCATCTATTAGAGCAACCATGAACTTTTCAGTACTTTCGATAGATGGAGTAACATCTTTTTGTTCCTTCTCCCCAATAATGGTGTGACGATAAAGATCGGCGCAAAAAACAAAAAAGTGACCATTTTTTTCAACATATTCTTGGTTACCAGCAATCTCAGCTAATTTTTTCTTTTTCTCTTTGTCCTTAACACCAATAATAGAGTAGGCTTGAATAAAACTTGATGTTGCCGCTGCTTGGGCACTAGTAACAATCGTTTTGATTTGTTCATCTGTTAATGGCTTGTCCTCAAAATGACGAAGGGAGCGATGATTAAGAATTGTTTTGATAACTTCATTCATGACAAACTTCCTTTCATTTCATCAAAAGGAGGCCCGATAGGACCTCCTTTTATTATTTTAGATGTGCATAGTTTTGCTGACGAAGTGCTTCATAAATAAGAATGGCAGCTGTATTGGATAAATTTAAGGAACGGATATTTTCATTCATAGGGATCCGCAAACTGACGTCTTTGTTATTTTCAATAACATCTTTCGGAAGTCCTGTCGTTTCCCGTCCAAAGATAAAATAGTAATCTTTGCTTGAATTACTATAATCAAAGCTGCTAAAAGGCTTTTGACCAAATTTTGTGATATAAAAAAAATCACCGCCAGCATTCTTTTCATAAAAGTCATCAAGTGAATCATAGTAGACAATATTAACGTGTTGCCAATAATCCAAACCTGCTCTTTTTAACATTTTGTCATCGGTCGAAAAACCTAATGGACGGATTAAATGTAAATTGGTATCTGTTCCGGCGCATGTTCTTGCTATATTTCCTGTATTAGAAGGAATCTGTGGTTGATATAATACTACATTTATTGACACGTTTCTCACCTCGATAAAAAACTCTACATGCCATTATACCACTATGATTTATCCTTTCAATAATGATGCATTTTTAACCCAGAATCGTATAAAACTTATATTTTATTTTAGGTGTGTAGGCAGATGAATCTTCATATGCCCAATACCTCATTCGGCTATTATAGGTATGGGCGTTCACTAACGGCATTCCATGTGCATCCTTACCCGTAACAATTGTATTATGATTAAATCGTCCATCCCCTTCAAAATCGTAACAAATAACATCACCTAATAATAATTGATCAGGACTGTTGACTTCCCGTGCCCGTAAACCACTTTTAGAATGTGCAAAATAAAGCTTAAATGAGTGTGCCACCGCCCAGCTGTAGCTCCAATTCTTATTTTGGAGCCACCACCCTGTGCTCCGATTTGGATAGCCTCTCATCGGCGCTTCGCCCGTATGGAGGCATTGTGAAATAAAGTTGGTGCAATCATTCTCAAATTTTTTGTAGGCAGGATTGTAGCTATTCCACCAGCGTTCCGCATATTGTACAGCTTTTAAGCGGTTGTATTGAAAGCTTAATCGTTCATCACTATCCTCAAAGCTCTGTGTAATTGGTACTTGATAAGGCTCTTGATGATCATAAGGGTTGATTTCCTCATCCATCACTAAAGCCTCTTTATAAAACTTAGCTAATCTTTCTTCGACTTCTTCCTCCATGTAAAGAATACCTTTTTGCTTAATTAAATATTGATAATGAGCATGATATTTTACGGTTTGAAATTCATCCTCTTCATTTCTTTCTATTATTCTGCCGGCTGCTTTTACTTTGACAATTTCTGCAGCCCTTTTTGACAATGCACTTTGTTTTATTTCAGCCTTTGGAAAAAATACTTTATGTGTTCTTTTATCGGAGACAAATTGATTTACTCTTTTATCAAATAAATCTTGTATCAAATGAAGCATATTTCTCACCCCTTTCTCTCATACATATGAGAGAAGACAGGATTTCAATCAAAAAAAATGAGCGAACCCTTGAGTTCACTCATTTTTACCTATAATAACTTAAACCTTTTTCTATTTCATTTTGTACTTCCAGATCGGTTTCAAGCTCTTGAGCTTTTTTTAAGGCAGCAAAAGCAGTTTCACCGCCAATTTTCCCAAGTGCCCAGGCAGCTGTTCCTCTTGATACTGGGCTTCCCTCAGTTTCTAATACATCCACTAATTCGGGAATTGCTGTTATATCCTTAAAATGGGCAAGCGCAATAATCGCATTCCGTTGAATCGGCTTTTTCCCTCGCCATGAACCAGCAACGTAACCAAATTTAGCTTTAAATTCCCGATTGCTTAATTTTAAGATTGGCTTTAGTAACGGTTTGGCAATATCAGAATCCGCTTCAAGTTCCTCATGGAAATGAAAATTCTTCCCTTTGTTAACCGGACATGCTGTTTGGCAGGAATCACAGCCATAGACACGGTTACCAATTTTGTCTCTAAACTCATCTGGGATAAATGTTTTTGTTTGTGTTAAATAAGAAATACAGCGCTGTGCATTAATTTGTCCACCTTGTACAAGGGCCCCTGTTGGACAAGCATCCAAACACTTTGTGCATGACCCGCATTGGTCTTCAATGGGTGTATCTGGTTCAAAAGGGATACTGGTAATCATTTCCCCTAGATAAACATATGATCCGAACTCCGGTGTAATAATGGAACAATTTTTTCCGCTCCAACCAATTCCAGCACGCTCGGCAACAGCGCGGTCTGAGAGTTCTCCAGTGTCAACCATCGATTTTAACCTAGCTTCTGGCATTTTTGCAGAGATAAACTCCTCAAGTTTGTGTAGCCGGTCCTTGAGAACATGATGATAGTCGAAACCCCAAGAGGCCCTGCTGAAAATCCCTCTTCTCTCACCCTTTTTACTCTCAACACGGTTATTCATTTTGGAAGGGTAAGCTATGGCAATGGAAATGATCGAACGAGGTTCCTCTAGTAATAATGAAGGGGTCACTCTTTTCTCTATATCTGGTTCTTCAAATCCTGATTGGTATTTGAGTTCCTGTTGCCTTATTAACCGGTTTTTCAATTCAGTGAACGTGTCTGCGGTAGTGAAACCAATTTTATCGATTCCAATTTCTTTACTATAGGCGATGAGTTCTTCCTTTAAGTTTAGGACATCCATTTGATCCCCACCTTCCCTAGAAGTCATTTATTTTAATCATTGGCTTGTTATATTATTAGATACGCATCTATTTATGATAAACTATTTTCAATGAATTTTGGAGGTGGAATGGTTGGAAATTCAACTCTCACAGGAATTATTTGAGCAATTACCTAACTTTAAGCTGGGGATAATTGAATATAAAGATATTATGGTCGGGGAATCGCAGCAAATGATAAAAGGAAGACTCCAGCTTTTCCAAGAATCTATTTATTTTGATTTAGAAAATAAAAATGTTACTGAACTCTCTGGCATTCAGGAATGGCGTACTATTTTTAAAAAGATCGGTAAAGACCCGAACAGGTATCGACCCTCAGTAGAGGCGTTATACAGGAGAATACAAAAACAAAATTACCTTACTTCCGTTCAGAGTGCGATTGATATAAATAATTTTTTCTCTTTACAATATCAAGTACCAATCGGAATATATGACCTGGATCTCATAAAGGGACGGGTGAGCATTCGGTTGGGAGCGGTGGGTGAGGAATATAACGGATTGAATGGGCGAATAAATTCTTTAAATCGTCTAATTGTATCTTGTGATGAACAGGGGCCATTTGGAAGTCCATTCGTCGATTCTGATAGAGCACCAGTAACTTTTGATACTAAAAATGCCCTGCAAATTATTTATTTGAGGCCTTCAACCGACATTGAAAACGCGATGAAACTAACAGAATCTTTAATGAACATGTTTACAAAATTACATGGAGGAGAAGCTTCCTTCCAAATCCTTAGGTGTCCATAGGGCATCTTTTTCTTTGTATAGAAAAAAACGCAATGCATCGTTCTCTTATGTAACGATACACTGCGTTAGTTAATATGTATGGAGCGGGTGATGGGAATCGAACCCACTACATCAGCTTGGAAGGCTGAGGTTTTACCAGTAAACTACACCCGCATTAATATGTGACAATTTTTTGAATCATCAACTGACCTTTTCTATATTACACACTATTTTTAGTATCGTCAAGGGAAAAATGCAAATTTTGTCGAATTTATTTAAGAGTGGTGCATTATTTTGGGAAAGAAACAAGAATTTTAGTTTGACAGTCTTCATAAAAGATTATGGAGATTATGGATTATACCATTAGTGTGTTTTCGTCAATAATGATGTAATTATAAAGGAGATGCTCATTAAAATTGATATTTTGTGTAAAATTACACTTAATTATCTGGAATTTTTTGATTGATTTAACGATTTACTATTCAATGGGCGAATTTTTGAGTTTTATGAGCGAATCTTGGTTTTTAATGTGCGAATTTCGAACTTTTATGGGCGATTCTAGTGTTTTTATGGGCGAATTTTATGAGCAACAATCTTTTAGAAAAGAACAAAATAAAATTTAGTCAAAAAAAAGTTGCTCATATTTTTATGAGCAACTTTCTTATTAAAACAAATTGATACCGGTGATCGGGGTCGAACCGATACTCCTCACGGAACACGATTTTGAGTCGTGCGCGTCTGCCAATTCCGCCACACCGGCGCGTATAAAATTGTTTTGATAAAGCAATGCCGAGGACCGGAATCGAACCGGTACGGTAGTCACCTACCGCAGGATTTTAAGTCCTGTGCGTCTGCCAGTTCCGCCACCCCGGCAAAATCTAATTACCTGTTTTAATCCATACCTAGCAAATGTTTTATGGAGGCGGCAACCGGATTCGAACCGGTGGTAAAGGTTTTGCAGACCTCTGCCTTACCACTTGGCTATGCCGCCATATACATTTGGAGCGGAAGACGGGATTCGAACCCGCGACCCCCACCTTGGCAAGGTGATGTTCTACCACTGAACTACTTCCGCAAATTGGCTGGGCTAGCTGGATTTGAACCAACGCATGTCGCAGTCAAAGTGCGATGCCTTACCGCTTGGCTATAGCCCAATGTTTTAATTAATATTATGGGGCGACTGATGGGAATCGAACCCACGAATGCCTGAACCACAATCAGGTGCGTTAACCACTTCGCCACAATCGCCACAATATAATTGGCAGGGGTAGTAGGAATTGAACCCACACCAAAGGTTTTGGAGACCTTCGTTCTACCTTTAAACTATACCCCTATAAATGGTGGAGGGGGACGGATTCGAACCGCCGAACCCGGAGGGAGCGGATTTACAGTCCGCCGCGTTTAGCCACTTCGCTACCCCTCCACATATTATATTCACTGAGTAATTTCTGGTGCCGGCGAGAGGACTTGAACCCCCAACCTACTGATTACAAGTCAGTTGCTCTACCAATTGAGCTACCCCGGCGTAAAGTTTGGTATATTATTTGATTTATCCACGCTGTCCTAGTTATCGTCATCCTGACCTCAGGAAGTTTATACAAGCAGCAACTCGGTCAGTATGCTGAAGATAATTCAGGAAGCATATTCGGTCGTGCTCTACCAATTGAGCTACCCGGCAAGTTTTTAATATAAATGGTGGCTCAGGACGGAATCGAACCGCCGACACAAGGATTTTCAGTCCTTTGCTCTACCGACTGAGCTACTGAGCCATAATAGTTTGCCAAATGAAAATGGCGGTCTGGACGGGACTCGAACCCGCGACCTCCTGCGTGACAGGCAGGCATTCTAACCAACTGAACTACCAGACCAATTGCGGGGACAGGATTTGAACCTGCGACCTTCGGGTTATGAGCCCGACGAGCTACCGGACTGCTCCCCCCCGCGACAATAATAATAATAATAATAATAATCTAATTTGAAAATATGGTGGAGGATGACGGGCTCGAACCGCCGACCCTCTGCTTGTAAGGCAGATGCTCTCCCAGCTGAGCTAATCCTCCACAAATCAATGGTGACCCCTACGGGACTCGAACCCGTGTTACCTCCGTGAAAGGGAGGTGTCTTAACCGCTTGACCAAGGGGCCATATCTTTTAAAGAAATTATGGCGGAGAGCAAGGGATTTGAACCCTTGAGACAGGGTTACCCGCCTACACGATTTCCAATCGTGCTCCTTCGGCCACTCGGACAGCTCTCCATAATGGCTCCGCAGGTAGGACTCGAACCTACGACCGATCGGTTAACAGCCGATAGCTCTACCACTGAGCTACTGCGGAATAATTAAAATTGTTACCTAATTCTAGCTATGTTACAACCATGTCCCCGCCTCAGTAAGTAACGCAAGAAGCGACTCGGCGTGTACAACTCGCAGCATATTCATGAAGCTTTGCTCGTCTCTACCACTGAGCTACTGCGGAATAATAGTATTACAGCCTGGCAACGTCCTACTCTCACAGGGACGCGTGTCCCAACTACCATCGGCGCTGAGAAGCTTAACTTCCGTGTTCGGTATGGGAACGGGTGTGACCTTCTCGCCATAATTGCCAGACCATTTATTCGACACTATTTTATTATAATGTCTTTTTCATATTTTTCAAGAGGAAAATTATTTTTTTTTCATTCCCTCAAAAC
>NZ_JAGGQX010000043.1:0-23808 GCF_018613095.1 Bacillus sp. ISL-75 | reverse complement strand
TATGGATCTCAGAATGGATTTAGGATTGTAGATGACCATATGGTTAAACGGGTGATTGAGGGAGAATTTTCGTGATTCTCCCTTTTTTCAAAATTTCCTTCGGACACTGAACTCGTCAAACTATGGACATCTAATTTCGTCAGCTTCTGGACTATATAATATATCAATAACAACAGGAGAAAAAGATTCCTGAAGGCATCCAAATAAGACAAGTTAAATATCTCAATAACATTGTCGAACAAGATCATTGGTTTATCAAGAAGCGAGTTCGTACGATGTTAGGGTTCAAATCCTTTCGAACAGCAAAGGCCATAATTTCTGGAATAGAAGCGATGCATATGGTTAAAAAAGGGCAACTTGTTTTACAGGACAAGTCTGCCCAATATCAAGTGAAAATCATTCATAAACTATTTGGAATCGCTGCTTAAAAAGAAATTCAGTTAAGAAATCTATATGCTTTTTTTAAACAAATCCAATCTTTGCACCAGAACCCTAAAAAGTAAGCCCTCTTGAGTACAAGAGGGCTTTATTTTCAATTTTGTTATGGCAGCTCTATAGAGAAAGATCTTCGACAGTATCCAATAAAATTCCGAGTGCAAATGATTTACGTGATATTGCACAACATTTAACAAGATTAAAAGAAAGAAAAGATATATCCCCTGCTTCTATCAAAGCTAAAAAAGACACCCCCGCAACAAAAGCCACAGCAGTAACTAGGGAAGTGGAGTATTACATGAATATAATAAGAGGAGTTTCATAATGACTAGCACTGTACATCTTTTACAAGAACAATTCCGCCATCTTCGGATGGTAGAAACGGCCGATGAGCTACCAGTATTACTACGAAATGCGGAGAAGTCCTCCTGGACTTATCAAGAGTTTCTGCATGAGCTTCTTACTCATGAAATGAGGAAACGTGAAGAAAAAAGCGTTGAGAAGAGATTAAAGTGGGCTAAATTCCCGTATCTTAAGACACTTGACGAGTTTAATTTGGAAGAACAAATATCGCTTAGTGCACGCCAATTAAACCAATTGAGAGAACTGAATTGGTTAGAACAGCAGTATAACTTAATTTTATTGGGGCCACCTGGCTCGGATAAAACTCATATTAGCATTGGACTAGGGATTGAAGCGATTCAAAAGGGTTTTAAAGTGGCATTTTCAACAATGGGTGAACTCACACACCTATTAAAGACGGAAGAATACATTAGAAAGTCACAGCTGCAGTTAAAACGAATAAGAGAATCAGATTTGGTAATTATTGATGACTTAATGTATATGGCAATGGATCAAAGGGAAGCCAATCTATTTTTTCATCTAATTAACCATCTTTATGAACGTAGCTCTATAATTCTAACTTCTAATAAGAGCCCGGAAGAATGGGGTGAATTAATGGGAGATCAGGGTATTACTACAGCTATACTGGACCGTTTACTACATAGGGTAGAGGCTATTCTGCTGAATGAAAATGACAGCTACAGGATTAAGCATCGAACTACCATTTTTGAAAAGGAAAGTGTTCAAAATTAATTAGCAAAAAGTGTTCAAAACTACTTGACGGTTACAGCATGTTCCTTAAACTCTTCACTGTTTTGAAATGCTTCGTGTTCCTTGTGTTCAGTGGATTTTATTGAGACTGAATATGTTTTACTTTTTGCTCCTTCTTTATAACAGCCATCACGGAACGGACATACTCTACATTTTTTAATATCAAAGTAATAGGTGTCTTTTTGATTATCCCCTTGATTTTTCTTTCCTGTTCGTGCTTTTCGTATTGCCATGTGACCTGCTTTACAAACGTACATACCTGCATCTTTATTAAACTCAAACTCATACTCTTTAGCACGTCCACCTTGTGTGATCTGTGGATTTAGTTTAGATACTAGTTGAAATTCTTCGGTCTTTGCATATTGGATATTATCCTTCTCTGAATAAGCTATATCACCAATGATTCTATCAATTGTCATTCCTGCTTTTTTACTTTTCTCAACTAGGTCTTTTAAGAATTTCCCATCACTTTTCTCGCCAGTAGTAACCACCGCTGCTGTAATAATTCGCTCATCACTCATAGCTATATGTGTTTTAAATCCAAAAAAAGAAGAATCAGCTGTTTTGTGTCCGACACGTGCATCTGGATCATTTGAAAAACTTAGTTGTTCTGCATAATCTTCTACAACTTCTTTTAGTACGTTTAATTTTTCTTTGACAGCAGGAATCTCGGCGATTTGTGGCTCAGTTTCAATAACTGTAATGACTTGACGACAATAATCCAATTCATCATTTACTTCGTTAGAAGTCGTTTTTGGTGGGAATTTTTCTTTCATTGATTCATCTACTTGATATACTGCTTTTCGGACATTTTTTGATTTCTCTTGTAAAAATTCTCTCGGTGATTTTTGATTATAACGAGCTTTTGTATGTGTTGCATCCACGATAATTGTTTTACTCTTAATGATCTCTTTTTCTAAAGCAATCTCAACGGTTTTGCCAATAAGCATAGCTAATAAACCCACATCTTGAAGACGAAGTTTTCGAAATTTCGTTAAAGAGCTTGGGTCAATCACTGAATCCTCTGGAGCCATGTCTCAATCCATTGATACGACAGCCTTTATGGCGTCTATAAAGGGAACGGATTAAGAAGCAGTTTCTTTCATTCTCTAAACGCCTTAAAAACGCGTTCATAATAACGATTTCCTTCTTTTTTATTTATCGGAGTATACTTTGTCTTTAATAAGTTTCTTTTCGATTTTATATGGGGGACCCTAACTGTAGTTATAAGACACAGCTAGCCTTAAGGCTAGTTTTTTCTTTAGAAATAATTATAAAATCCCTGGTTAAAAAATTGCTTTGGCCGGCAGCACTACAGACTGATCAGAAAGCAAAGAACGCTTTCTGTCATTCTGTACGTGTCGCTTCGGCATTAATTGGCCCGATAACCACGGACTGTAAAGAAAGGAAAAGTATCTTTCTGACAATCCGTAGGTTCCTGTTCCATTTACGGCTAACGCCGTCATACCGAACGAGCCGAAAAAAACCTTTAAGACCTTGGGCTCCTCGCCCAAACCCAGCCAACGGGAGCCCGTTGGATCGCATTATACGCTCGGACCCTATTAATCTCCTTCTTTGTTCTCTTTATTGTAATCGTTTGCTCATAAGGGCAGTCAAGGGTGCTACGCTAGCGCTTCGCAAAGTTTGTGAACTTTTTTAAGAAGAACGTTTAAAAAACTTCACAAACTTCAAGCCCATTGACAACCCTTTTCGCAAAGATTCGGAGTGGTCAAACAAAAAGGAGTGATAGAGAATGGAAACAAGTTTTCATGGGTTGAAGGTAGCAATCTCAAGCACAGGATTTTATGTAGGTAGATATTTTCAGGAAGACGAAGTCACTTCACAGTTTGTACGACTAACCGATGATTTCAGCAGCAAACAAGAAGCCATCGAGTGGATCGAATCTATGATGGAAGAAGTCGCAGAGAGGAAAGAGGGGTAGCTCCCTCTTTTGTTTTTTCACTTTAAAAAGTGTACCGTAAACAATGGAAAATTCCCGGCTACGCCAGGAATCGTGTCGCTTGCTTCGCTTTGCTCCAAATGATTGAAAGTGTGTCGGCGGCTTTTTAGGGGCATCGAACCCCTACAAACCCGACTGCCTCCAAGCTAACGCAAGGAGACAGTACGCTCTTTTTTCATTCGCAGGATTTCGATCGAAATCCTTTTGAATAAAAATCGCTATTATTCATTGAAACGCTCGGCATCTAGCCTCGCCTTTCAAACGATGCTGCTACCTTTCGGCAGCTAATCGCCTCGGACGCTCGGGCCATGTTTTTTTAATGGCAAAAGGGCATCGAGCCCTTTGCCATTAGGCGTCTTATACCTGCGGTATGTTCGACTGCCACGCCCGGACGGTAGTAAGCCTTCTTTGTTCTCCTCATTATAATGAGTGGGCTTATGACCGCGTGAAGGGCGGGTGCCAGGCAAACAAAATCGGCAAAGCCAAGTAGGCTAAGGGGCAGTAAGGAAGCAAAAAACGCTCCCCAACTGCCCCTAAGTCATTGGGCTTCACTTAATTTTGAACGACAACGGGCAAAAAGCAGGCCCGTTGCCTATGCCTGACTGGCAAGTTCGCTTCTTCGTAAGCGAACCCTTCACACGGTTTGCGCCCATCATTGCTTCCTTCTCAAACAAAGAAAGGAAGTGTTACATATGGAAAAGGTTTATGAAATTCAACGTATTAAACCAAGTCATTCAGGAGGTAGAAGGAGGAGAACACTACATCGTTCGTTCCCCTCAAGATGGCGCGAAGATTGCTGCTCAATTTATTGGTGATGATGATCGTGAAGTGTTCTTTGTCATGTGCCTGAATACGAAAAATCGTGTGGTGGCTGTCCATCGTTGTCATGTTGGAAGTCTGAATGCCAGTATCGTTGCGCCAAGAGAGGTGTTCAAGTCAGCCATCCTGAATAACTGCGCATCGATCATTGTCAGCCACCAGCATCCATCACAGAATTGCCAGCCATCAAGAGAAGATATCGAAGTCACGAAAAGATTAGTAGAAGCAGGTAAGGTTCTCGGAATTGAGGTCCTTGATCACCTGATTGTAAATGCCGAAGCTGAATACTACAGCTTAAAAACTGAGGGTAAAATGTAAGATCAGAAGGAGAGGGTTCGCCCTCTTCTTTAATTTTTCTTCATTTTTTGTGGTAGTTCGTCTTGTTTAGGGGCATCGAACCCCAACAAGACGGCTTCATCTATGCTACGCATGGATGAAGCATAAAAACCCCGAATGAAAGATAAAAAATTGTTCGATTATTGTAAATATTCAGTTAAATCGACAAACATTTTACAATCACTTATTTATAATGGGAGAAGGTGATACTTGTTTATCCAAAAAGTTTTTCCTACATTTTTTTATAAGGGGAGATGAAAATATGGATTTTTATGAAAAGTTACCTACTGATTTTTTAATTGCTTTTTATGATGAAATGATGAAAAACATTGAAAAAGGATTGTTAACGAAAAATATGTATTATGAATTAGGTTTACTGATTTCAGTTGCAAGTCATAGGGGTATTATATTAGAGCAACCATGGGACTTTGAACAGATAGTCGATCAAAAGGCTCTGGATGATTTTATTCAATTTACGCAAATTGTAACGTAATAAAGGATGGTTTGGAACCATCTTGTGAACTTTTAGTATGTAACCATCAAAAGAAAATCAAAAAAAATCCCCGTATTCAGTTGTGAAAATACAGGACTTTAATTAAACTTCTGTATGTTGTTGATTTTTACTTTTTTGATACATCGTGATGAGCTCGTCTAATTTCCGACTACAACAAAGGGTGTCATCGCTATTTAATCCAGTTTTTCCCGCAATTAGGATCAACATCTTTCTCATCTGATTGATCCGGTCCTCTAGTTCCTCATTCTCGATAACCATCATACATCCCCTGATTCTCTTTAACTGTTTAATTCGTTAAATTGGTTTTTCTCACAATTATTATTATGCGAAAAATTTTAAATAATTGGAATACATCTGACAAAACCCCCTAAAACATTACATAAAATTGTATAAATAGACGAACTAAGGGCTAAAAGAAAGGAAAGAGAGCCCTTTCTTTCAGATCGTACTTGTCGCTTTTTGCGGTTTCCTCCTGCATTCCGTACGTTTCCAAGGGATTTATGGGTAGCCACGAGCATACTTAGAAAAACTAAGAATAAAACGTGGACTGCGTATTCATGCAGCTTAAAAGACAATCCATTTTCTATTCGAATTTTGTTGACTTAGTCAACAATTTATTTTATGATTATGTTGACTAATTCGATGGGAGGGGATAGGATGAAACGCTCAACTAAACGGATCATTGAAAAGTTTCCGAATTTTAAAGGCAAATTAAAGGCCTATGAGAACATTTTAACAGTGGAAGAAGCCATGCAAGGACTAACAGAAGTTGAAGCTGTATTCCTTAGATTAGCTTGGTTTTTTGAAGCTCCCGAATATGAAAGTTTTAATATCGGGTTATTGTACCACCATTTGGATAATGAATGGCTTGAATTCGCATTAGAATTAATGACTCAGTTCTTTCAAGAGGATACATATTTAATTCAAAAACCTACTTTTTCCATTCTACGAGAAACGCCGGATCATTATTTTAATCAAAAACAGTTTGCTGATTTCTTATCGGAACATGGCTTGAATTATGATAAGCGGAAATTAAATGTGTATTACAGTCGGGGGAAATTGCCGAAAGCGGATGTTGAACTTGCAGGCACCCCCTATTGGAGTAAATCCACAGTCGAAATGTTCTGTGAACAGGAGAAAGGTCGTTTGAATAAAGATTAAGTAACCTGGTAAGAAAGGTGAGTTAATCGCTATTCCACACATTTCAGGAGTATATGCTCGTATGTATTCTGTGAAACTTATAGTTGTTGAATGGGGAAAGGGGGAGATAACTTCAAACCCCTTATCTATCTGTATGAAGAAGGAAATAACTCCTTTATGTCGCTTTTGAATTCCATTGCCGATTGTATCTAAAAGTGTTGACATAATCAGCATCAATAGCCATTTTTAAAGAGTGATAAATATAATTGTGCAATAAATAAATCTCACAACAATTAAATTATTTCTTTAAAATTTTCCTGTTTGTCCATTTCTAATTAAGACAAACATTCATAATATAAATAACTCCTTAGAATTAATTGAATGTAAACATTTACAATACCTCTTTCAATTAAAGCGTCACTTAGAGCACTGGCTGCCGAGAAAGTCTCGACAGTCTTTAATTTTTTCTTTTTTCTTCAAAAGAGAGTGAAATTCAAGCCTATTTCCCGCTATTTTCTTCTTAGACACTACACTTGTCCCACTCAAATTAAAATTTATTCCATATACTATATTACTTTGAATTGATTGGAGGTGGGCATCACGAAAAGCCAACAAAAAGATCCTGACTCAATTATAAATGTTGTGTTTTTCATATTGTCTAGTATTATCATTGGAACTTATCTATTCTTTGGAAAGTAGGTAACTGTTTTCAATTTAATACGTTCCTTTATAGAGCGTATTTTTTTAAAAACAAAAAAGCAGCCATAATGATGGGCGCCTCTTTCGCAACTCTTCAAGAAGCTTTTCCTCTTCGATGAATTCCTGTCCATGTGGAAATCTTGATACCTTTATTACCTGCATATATTCCCTATACAGGATCTCTACTATCGAATGTTTCAAATCATTAAGCATACAAGTGACTGTATCCTAGGTTGCAACCCGTATAGCGATTGCCATATATCTTGGGGGAGCCAAGCTATTTTTAATTTTCTCCAAATATTTCGCCATTGAAAATAAATACTCCATTTTATCTGTCTTAATATCCATAATTTTGGTAAAATACATATAAAAACTAGTTTGAAAGAATGGTATTAAAATCATCACTTGTAGTTTCGTCATTAATGATTTTTTAAAATAGTTCTTTCATCATCTATAAAAGGGGATGATTATATGTGGATTTGGATCATTGTTTTTTCTCTATTTATTGTCCTATTGATTGTGCTTGAAGAGGCAGGCCATTATATTTTGAATCGATATTTAGACGGTCACAACAATGGAAGGCAACTAAAGTGGAAGAAAAGAATGATGACTGTTTTAACTTTAATTAAGAAAAAAATACAAACAGAAAGACATGAAATGAAGGAAGAAAAGAGCTTATAAATAATACAAAGATTTAGTATGGACCTATCATTAAAGGGGCTTCAATTGTATAAAAAATAAAACGTTGGATGGAAGAAAGAAAAAAATAGACTTACTGTCCTTTTCTGGAGGAGAAAAATGATATTCAAGTCAAAAGAAATTGCAGAAATAGGAGACCATATCCTTTTTAAGAATGGAATCAAAGGGATCGTTGAGAAGGTCAATGAAAATTCAGTCATTGTCAATATAACCGAAAATAAGATGGAATGGGAGTTTGAAGGAAACAGAACCGTTGTGGCACATAAAAATTACAAGGTTCTGATTGTGCATGATGTGAAAGCAAACGTCATATATACCAGTTTTTAAATGAAAACATTCTTTTTCGGACAAAAAGTGTTTTACCAGGAAGATTAAGGTTGGGTTTTACCCACCATTCACTTAATCGCAGTATATATGAAACTATAAGAAAACTTTTCTAAAGGAAATTCTAGTAAGATTTGAATATGTAAGCGTTTTCTATTATAATAAATAGTGGGTTGGATGGCATGCGTGGCCGTCATCGTATTTGGCGTAGGTGGGGCCGGTACTAGAGACAGATGTAGAATGTCTTTGATGGTTATATACATGGCTTTCTTTTGTAAATATTTCTTTAATGGTCTTCATAAAGTCTTCGGTTAAGTTTAATGCATTTTCTAATAAGACATACTGTTCCCCATATATGTTGCCCAAAGTTTACCCACTTCTGCGGAAGTTAGTTTTTCATTTGGGTTGGATTTTTTTGTATCTATTTTAATTGGTTTAATCAGTTCCACAGCAAAAATCCCCTTAATCCTAATTTCCCTTATTATTATCTTCTAGAAAAAATCTATCGATTAATTTGTTCATATAGTTTATCAGCTTTAGACTTTAGGATACGATTAACATGCTGAAATCCGGTTTACTTCTTAAACTAGCTCTCAGTTTTAAGACAACAATCTACTAACTTTATATATTGCTTTTAGCCTTAACTTTGTACCAATTCCCATTTTGGGTCGGTACAGAATAGAATATATTGTTGTAAATTAGAAAATGTCCAAATTCAGGAGCCATCCTTAAAGGGTGACTTTGTCTACCTATATGTAATTATGTTCAATTAAGGTTATTCAAACGAAATGGAGCTGAAACACATGAAATTTATGGTTAAAGCCTTTGATCGTGACGGCCAAGAAATTGAATTTAAAAATACAATCATTGGTGAAAAAGAAGTTATTTTTGAAAATGAAAAAGCAGCCGAAGCATTTATAGAGGGTATCAAGAATAGTTTGCCATCTACCTTCCATTATAAAGTGATCCCAAAGGAAGATGAAAAAGATCATTTTTGGTCTAGTCCGGAAAAGTTCTGGTGATCAAAAAATAGACCGGTAGTTAAAGGAAATGAAATTTTTATAGGAAATGATCATTCGGAACGAATCATAAAAAATTAACGGTGATTAGGTAAGAGATAACATGAGAAAGGGTCAAACCCTTTCTACTACTTCTCTCGGCAAATTCACTGCTTTAAATTGTATGGTTCCTGTTTCATTTCCATTTTCATCCATAAGCAAATGACCATACTTTTTATTAATTTCTCTAAACATGGCACTTAAGCTTGAGGCAATAATGATTACTTGCTCGGTTTGTCCAATCCCATACTCAATCATCACCGTGTATCTCTTTCTTTCCATGACCACAGACCCCCCTCAATCGTTGTATAACTACATTTTTTACCCCGATTTAAGGAAATTAAAACTCATTAGTGGGAAAATTTGATAGCCAAAATGTGACACACAAGACAAAAATAGTGGTTGTCATGTCGATATCACTGAGAGGGGATAGTTGACCAAGCTTTCTGTCAAAAAGACGTTCCATATGCTGAATTATGTTTGGTTTAAATGTGGGCGGGGAGATTAATAAATTATAATCCCATTAGCTTCTCTGTGTTGAAATAAACTCTCTCATTGTGGATGATATCTGCTATGTTTCCATTCCACCATTAACAGCCCTTCTCAGCGGTAGCCTATATTCTCAACATTTTGCTGGAAGGGCCGAATAACTAACGCAAACATTCAGAAATGTTCACCGTTTCATTCGTTGTTGTATTTAATTCATTTTTTCGTTTTGTTCCATTTGATTTAATTTCTTCTTTGTGTATCTATTGAAAAAAAATAACAAGAGGATGAAAAAAATTAAACAACCACCCATAATAAACAAGAAATATTGCATCCATTCAATGAGAACTGAAAACTCCATTCAAATCCCCCTTTAATATTTACTTGCCTTTAATTATTTCTATATCTTGTAAAAAATTTCCTCCTGTTGAAGAGCAATAATGTATGGTTTAACCTTTTTAGTTATGTATTTATTTGACCATTACATGGGTTAAAGAAAAGAAATCAAGGTTGATGGTGGATTTACGTTCATCCTGAATTTGAATTCTTTTCTTTAGAGGATCAATTTTTGTTACAAATCCAACGCGTGAAGTAAAAAAACCTTCTGTCCATGTGGTAATTTCTAATAGCATTTTGGTGGCCATGCTTTCAAATAATAGCCGTTCCATCTCTTCAATTTTTGTTTCATCGAGATGTGGTCTAGGAGTTTTATGATCATCCTCCCAAAGATCCTTCAACATAGGAATTAGAGGTGCAAAAAGAAAAGTTAAATGCCGAAGGGTGCGACAAGATTATCGAGGAAAAATTCACTGGGACAAAGTTAGAACGACCACAGTTTAGTAAATTGCTAAAAGAGTTAAAAGAAGGTGACACATTAGTAGTTACTAAGTTGGATCGGCTTGCTAGGAATGTAAAAGAAGGAATTGATGTCGTAGAGGAGCTATTTAATAAAGGTGTTCGAGTCCATGTATTAAACGTGGGATTACTTGAAAATACAACTATGGGGCGATTCTTCCTTCAAACTATGTTAGCGGTGGCAGAAATGAAAAGAAATATGATTGTAGAACGCACCCAGGAAGGGAAAGCATTAGCAAGGCAACGTGAAGATTTTAGAGAGGGACGCCCGAAGAAGTATAAAAAAGCACAAATTGATCATGCATTGAAGCTTCTTGAAACAAATTCATACATGCGAGTAGAGGAAATAACAGCTATAAGTAAAAGCACGCTCATTAGGGCAAAGAAACGTCAGGAGCAGCTCCGTCAATGAAAGGTGAGAACAATATAAAACGAGTCGACCATTATGGTCGATTTTTTCATTTCTATTAGGAATATTGGGTTTCTTTTCTTGAGCAATGATGTTTTTATTGGAATTTTTATTTTACAGAAAGAATGAAAATCAATAGGTATAATGACAATCCATACAACATCTTTAGCAATATTTTCTGAAAAGACTTTTCAAACTTCTAAAGATTAAAGGGTATATATTATGGCCGTTATAATCTTTCATGTCCCTGACATCCAATGCTATAATGAATCAAAATATTTTTATAGTTTGGGAGCAGTGATCGGATTGTCAAATCGGCAGAAACTTTTAGAGCTGGAGATAGAAGGAATTATTAACGCTTCTAGTGAGAATATTATCATCACGGATGGCGAGGGAATTATTTTACGGGCCATTAAAAAAAGTGAGGAAATGTACGGGATCGCTTCTGCGCAGCTGGTAGGGAAATCGGTTAAGGATCTGGAGAAGGAAAAGATATTTAATCCCTCGGTGTCACTGAGTGTTATTAAAAAGAAGGAGCCTGTCCGGTTTATGCAAAAAACAGGTGCCGGAAAAATAGTCATGACTCACGGTATCCCTCTTTTTGACGAGAAAAATAATATCATTCGGGTTATCAGTTTTTCTTACGATATAACGGAAATCGAAGAGCTGAAAGGTGAATACGAGAAATTGCAACAGAAAATGAAGTTTTATGAAACAGAAATCGAGCTGCTGCGTGATAAAAGTTTAACCTCAAGTGGGGTTGTTTTTAAGAGTCAAAGAATGAAAAGAGTATGGGAACTCGTGAATCGGGTGGCACGCAGTGATGCAACCGTTGTGCTGGAAGGTGAGTCAGGTACAGGAAAAACGCTCTTTGCAAGAGCACTGCATAAGGGCAGCAGCCGGAAAGATGCACCGCTTCTTGAAGTGAACTGCGGAGCTATACCTCATAGTTTGTTCGAGTCAGAAATGTTCGGGTATGAGGCTGGAGCGTTTACCGGAGCAAATAACAAAGGGAAAATAGGCCTTATTGAGCTTGCTGATAAGGGGACCTTATTTTTAGATGAAGTGGGTGAACTGCCGCTTTCTATTCAAGTGAAACTGCTAAAAGTACTGCAAGAAAAAAAGATTACAAGAATGGGCGGGAACAAATGCAGATCCATAGATTTTAGAATAGTAGCTGCAACAAACAGGAATCTTGGATTTATGGTCAAGCAAGGTGCGTTTCGGGAGGATCTTTTTTACAGGTTGAATGTTGTTCCAATTGAAATTCCTCCGTTGCGGGATAGAAAAGAAGACATTTTGCATTTGATGAATTTTTATTTAGAAAAGTTCAATGAAAGATACATGAAGTCTAATACATTTCACTCTTCCGCAATTGAAGCATTCTTAAACCATAACTGGCCAGGGAACGTAAGAGAGTTAGAAAACCTGGTAGAACGGTTAGTAGTTACGCTTGAACACGAAAAAATCACTGTGGAAAATCTTCCTTTTTTGCAAAGTGTTAATCGATCGTTATTACATGTGGACAATAAAGGGGAACTGCCAGCATCATCGCTGCAAGAGTCTTTAGAAGCAGTGGAAAAGAGCTGGCTGCTTCGTGCTTTCCGTAAATGTAAATCAACCTATGAAATGGCCGAATACCTCGGACTTAGCCAGCCTACCGTCGTACGGCGTATGAAAAAGTATAATATTAATTCAAAAATGAATTAATGATTCTTTATTGAATTAATTATGTCTAGGACGATTCAATAATGAATTGACAATAACTTCGGAAGCGGCATTATCAATAGATTAATAGTTGGCATAGAAATTGCACTGTAAATATGTAAATGCTTTAAAAAACGACAAGATAAGGATGGTTATTATGAAAGACAAATATCTACAGCTGGCTGATCTTGATAAAAAACATTTCTTGCATCCGACAACTTCTATTAAACAGCAACAGGATAACGGACCGGAGTTTATTTTTACTGAAGGAAAAGGTGTCCGGCTTTATGACCTTAAGGGGCGATCTGCAATTGACGGCTTATCTTCACTTTGGAATGTAAATATCGGTCACGGCCGCGAGGAGATTGCTCAAACAGCATACGACCAAATGAAAACACTCGGTTATAGCTCCTGTTTCGCGACGTACAGCAATGAGCCTGCCATCCAATTAGCTGCAAAGCTCGCTGAAATTGCACCTGGAAATTTAACCGCAACCTTTTTTACATCGGGCGGATCTGAATCCAACGATACGGCTTATAAGCTGGCGCGCCATTATTGGATTTTGAAAGGCCAGCCGGAGCGTAAGAAGATTATCTCACGGTCAAAGTCCTATCATGGGGTAGCTATGGGTGCGACGAGTGCGACAGGATTAAAATCATTCAGGGATTTTACAAATTCATTAGCACCTGACTTTTGTTATGTTGACCATTTTTCCCCTGAAGCACTGCGTGAAAAAATAGAATCAGAAAACCCTGAAACAGTGGCCGCATTTATTGCAGAGCCGGTACAAGGGGCGGGCGGGCTGCACATTGCCCCAAAAGGGTTTTTCGAGGAAATAAGAAAAATCTGTGACGAGTACGGTATTTTGTTCATTACAGATGAGGTGATTACTGGTTTTGGTAGAACAGGAAAGTACTTTGGTATGGATCATTATGGTGTCGCTCCTGATATGATGTGCTTTGCAAAAGGGGTAACGAGCGGATATGCACAGCTTGGCGGCGTTATGATTTCTGAAGATATTCACAAGGATTTGTCAGAACTTTCTGAAGGGACTTTACTTCATGGCTACACTTACAGCGGACATCCTATGGCATGTGCGGTAGCATTGAAAAACCTTGAAATTCTGGAGAGTGAGAACTTAATAGAAAACGCACGGCTTATGGGTGAGGAGCTGTTAGAAGGGTTTAAGCAGCTGCAGTCAAAGCGGAACATTGTAGGAGACGTAAGAGCGCTTGGATTAATGGGTGCTGTTGAAATTGTTAAAAACAAAGAAACAAATGAAAAGTTTGACGAGCCTCTCGCTCCAAAAATTGTAACAGAAGCGACAAAACGAGGGTTGATTTGCCGGTCTGTCGTGTTTGATAAGCAAGACACACTTGTATTTGCACCGCCTCTTATTATTAATCAGGACGAAATGAACGAACTTATCCATATTTTAAATGAAGCAATTTGGGCAGTTGAAAAAACAATAACGGCAGCTTCCGCACTGTAAACAACGAGGAGTGATTACATGAATACTAGTATCGAAGTTTTAAATCCGGCAACGAATGAAATAGTTTCTACTGTACCTTACAGCGGAGGTAAAGAAGCGATTGAAGCAGTTGATCGTGCATATGAAGCTTTTCAATCATGGTCGAAAAAAACGGCTGGGGAGCGCAGTGAATTATTGATGAAGTGGCACCAGTTAATTGAACAATCGACTGAAGAGCTTGCTAAGCTAATGACTCAAGAACAAGGAAAGCCTTTAAAAGAAGCGATCGGGGAGATTACCTATGCAAATAGCTTCATATCATGGTTTGCAGAGGAAGGAAAGCGTATTTATGGGCAGACCATTCCCGCATCTCATCCTGATAAAAGAATTTTGGTGCAAAAGGTGCCGGTAGGAGTTATTGCAGCAATTACGCCATGGAACTTCCCCGCTGCGATGATTACGAGAAAAGTAGCACCTGCTCTCGCTTCAGGCTGTACAGCTGTAGTGAAACCGGCAGAACAAACACCTCTGACAGCTATCAAATTAGCTGAGCTTGCTGAAGTTGCTGGAATTCCAAAGGGTGTGCTGCAAGTTGTGGCTGGCGATGCGTCGGAAATCGGTGATGCATGGATGGAAGATACAAGAGTACGCAAAATCTCGTTTACTGGATCTACTGAAGTAGGAAAGCTATTGATGAGAAAAGCGGCTAACACGGTAAAAAAAATATCACTTGAATTAGGCGGTCATGCTCCATTTATCATAATGGCTGATGCAGACATACAGAAAGCCGTACAAGGGCTGCTCGCTTCTAAATACCGCAACGCGGGCCAAACGTGTGTCTGTACAAACCGTGTTTACGTGCACGAAAGCATTGCTGAATCTTTTAGTGTAATGTTTGTTGAAGCAGTATCCAAATTAAAGGTAGGAAATGGTTTAGAAGAAGGAACAGATGTAGGGCCACTCATCGATAAGAACGCAGTTGAAAAAGTGAAAAAGCATCTTAATGATGCAATCTCGAAAGGCGGAACTCTGGTATACGGTGGGGACGCACTGCAAAACAGCAAAGGGTTCTTCATGCAGCCAGCAGTTATTACAGGTGCTACTGACGACATGCTGTGCATGAACGAAGAAACATTTGGGCCGCTTGCTCCAATCGCTCTATTTAAAACAGCTGAAGAGGTTATAAAACGAGCGAACGACACACCATACGGTTTGGCTGCTTATGTGTACACAGAAAATCTGAGCCAAGCGTTTACGATTACAGAGCAATTGGAGTACGGCATTGTAGGATTGAATGATGCACTTCCATCTGTAGCTCAAGCTCCATTCGGCGGCATGAAGCAAAGCGGATTGGGACGAGAAGGCAGCCACATTGGCATTGAAGAATACTTGGAAGTGAAATACATCTCAATCGGGCTATAATCGTTGCGGTGTCTGTTCCTGTTATTCATTTCATGGTACAGACACTGATCAAAGTTGGTGAAGCGACTACTATCAAGGAGGCGGAAGAATATTGGAAAATAAAGAGGGACTTCAGAAACAATTGAAAACAAGGCATATAACGATGATTTCTCTAGGCGGCATCATAGGTGCTGGACTATTTGTAGGAGCAGGTACAGTTATTAATACAACAGGCCCTAGTGCTGTGATGTCTTATGCTTTTGCAGGTTTGCTTGTTGTGTTTCTTATGCGGATGCTGGGTGAAATGTCTGCTCGTAATCCGGATAGCGGTTCATTTGCTACATACGCTCGGGAAGCGATCGGACCTTGGGCTGGCTACACAATTGGCTGGCTCTATTGGTTTTTCTGGGTAATTGTTATTGCTATTGAAGCCGTTGCAGGCGGGGCAATTGTCCATGAATGGATGCCATCTATTCCGATTTGGACCTGGAGTCTTATCTTGACATTTTTGTTAACGCTTACAAACGTATTCTCAGTCAAATCGTTCGGAGAATTTGAGTATTGGTTTGCACTCATTAAAATTGTAGCCATTACCATCTTTATGGGAATTGGATTATCTATTATTCTAGATATTTTCCCCGGAGTGGAGTCACCAGGGACCTCTAATCTTTTTGGCAAAGGAGGTTTTTCGCCTAATGGAGTAAGCTCCATTTTCCTTGGAGTAGCGACAGTTATTTTTGCCTACTTCGGTGCTGAAATTGCAGCTATTGCAGCTGGTGAGTCAGAAGACCCGAAGAAAACAATAAAAATAGCCATTAAAAGTGTCGTTTGGCGTATTCTTATTTTTTATATTGGTTCTGTTGCCATTCTTGTCACATTGCTGCCATGGGATTCAACGACAGCTCTGAAAAGTCCATATGTAACTATGCTCGATATGATCGGAATTCCAGGTGCGGCATTCATTATGAACCTTGTTGTACTTACATCGGTGCTTTCTTGTTTGAATTCAGCTCTGTATACAAATTCCAGGATGATTTTTTCACTCGCACAAAGAGGAGATGCACCTCGCGCATTCCTTAAGCTGAACAAACAAGGTGTACCTACTCGTGCTGTTTGGATTGGAACTATCGTTTCCTACGTTTGTGCGATCTTTAATTTCGTTTCGCCTGATAAAATGTTTCTGTTTCTGATAAATGCATCAGGTGCCATTGCACTCATTGTGTATTTAGCAATTGCCATATCTCACATTGTGCTTCGAAAACGAATGGAAGCAAACGGAGAAAAGCTGGATATGAAAATGTGGCTGTTTCCAGGCCTGACATACTTCACAATTGCAAGTATACTAGTCATTCTTGTATTCATGGCATTCATCGATTCAATGCGCTCACAGTTATTCTTAACATTATTAATAACAACCTTGGTTATAGTTTCATATTTTATCTTAAAAAAGAAAAACGAAGCAGTAAATTCGGTAAAAACAAAAAAATCTGCAGTTTAGCAAATAAAATGGGGATCATGTACTTTTTGTAAAGGTATCTGATCCCCATTGGCCACCAAGGGATAGCGCGGTAGAAATTCTGTGTCTACTATCTTGACATAGTATCATAATGCTTATTATCATAATTATCAGTCTTTCTAAAATAGAGGAATGCGGGCAATAAAAAAGGCACTCCTCTATTTAGGAGGGGCCTCTCGATAAAATGTATATCCATTGCCTTGAACGACTACTTCTAGCTCTTTTGTTTCTTCCTTTAACACTTGATTTAGTCTAAACAATGCCAGTTCTTTTGCTTTTTCTTTTCTGGTTCCATAGCAGTTCCAGACTGAACAATCCTTAGTGCTTGCCATTGCCATGTAGCTATCTCCGTGATTGTATATTTTTATTTTAACAAGTTTGCCGTTATTACGAACAATCATACCAGCCTCACACCTTATTAGTTAATACCAGTTGTATTAGACAAGTTTACGGAATATCCCTGTGGCAAATTGGTGAAATAACAAAAAGAGCTCAACGGCTCTCAATTAGCAGATATTCGACTGATTTCAAGTAGGAATTTAAAGCTTTGCGGTGTTCCCAAAGAAAACTAATGATTTCATTCTCATTTATCGGATGTTCCTTCATATCCCAAAATGAATTGTTTTTTCTGTAAAAGGTAAATCCTTCATTGGGATAACACATAACAGTGAGATAGCCCTTATTTTTCGTAGCTTCAATTAAGAGCTCTCCTCTTTCGAGTTGCAATGCCTTTGGTCGCTAAAAATACCGCATTTAAAGCATTACATGAGTATTTTACAAAGCGTTCAAATAATCCTTTGAAGAAGATGCAATCTCTAATTGCAATATGTAATAAGCTCATACGTATTCTGTTTACGATCGGTAAAAAGCAGTGTGAATTTAGTGAAAAACGCATGTTAAGGGACATTCCTCATATGGCTATATTACAGGTAGCAGCTTAATTTACTTTTTTGATTGAAATTATTAGTAGGTTGATTGTTTTAAACATTTGAAGCACGGATTAGTCAGTAAAACAACTAAAATACGGGCAAGGACCCTGTCGGGCAGCATGACTGACATCCACCTCATGGAAAGGTTGGACGAAGGAATTTTGGAGCGAAGACTCTGTGAGATATGGGAGGGTTGACCTCCATGAGAAATGTGGATATCCACCAGTGCAACCATACTTTAACTTGTTATCCACTTTTTGGATAAGTGGGGTTTGGCAGCTATCAGTCGCTTTTTCACTTTGTTCCCAAAATTATCCTTGATTACACCATTATCCAATACTCAAATGAATATTAAAACAAACTACCACGTAATTTGGAGAAAATGAGAGAAATCGAGAGATTTTCCTTTCTATATAGAAGGAGTTTAGTTGAAGAATCGTCTTTAGTTCTTCTTCAACAATAGGGCCAGATTGTTGAACAACACATTTAAAGTAAATAGGTAAGGACAAAGAGATTGTGAAGTTTTTCCTTAAACTGATATGAACGAAACTGTCAAGGTTCCCTGCACATTTTGTTTTTTGTTTTGATTTTGACCAATTTTAAGAATAGAAGCGTATTTCGGCTTCTTTTCTTTCTTAGTTTGAGGTTCAGCTAATGATTGTGTTGCTTCAGTAAAAAAGTAAGCACAATTGCTGTGCTTACTTTCTTTAAACAATGTGGAATTATTCAATACTGGACACTTAATGCTTATGCTAAAGTTGGCGTTCTTAATGAAGATTTTAACTTGACGTTTATCTTATCAATTAAGAAGAAAACTTTAATCAACAAACTAAGCAAAGGCGATAGTATGCCTTTAAGTGAAGTATTCAAAATACATCCCTCCACATTGAATTTTAGTGCTAAAAATAACACTACGTGTATTGTTACTCCTAAAAATGAAATGATTACTGTTTTATTATTCCAGTTCTATCTTCCATTTGTGGCGGTTCTTCAAACCACCCATGTTTAATCATAATTTCGATTCCTTCTTGTCCGTAGAAAAATATATCTTTGGCGATTAAAGCATTTTTCGTGATTATATCATTTCTTAAAGTAAAAAATGTCCCAAAACTGCTTCCCACAATACTGAATCCATTAAGAAGGTAGATACAATTCATCATGAGTTTTTCAGAAAATGGAGCAATTGTAGAAGTCGTTACCGTACTTCCAGAAGTTGCAGAAAATTGAACGTTACTTTCCAAAAGAATATCTTGAAATTCTTTTATTTGTTTTTTAGCAAGTTCCATTCCTTTTACAAAGTAAGCTTGAACCTCTTTAGTCTTTGCACATTGGGCAAAACCAGTAATGAGCTGAAATCCAATATTGTTCGCCTCAATTCCATGATGAAGAATGCCAAGTTCAATGTCATTCAAAGGTCTTTTGTCACTAAATGGGTTGAATCCACTCATGTAACTTTTGTTTTTAATAAATTCAACTGTTTTTGGCATTGTCACTTTTGGTGGAAGAGAGAGAATCCCTTTTTCTAGCAAATAAAGGGTAGATAACTTATAAATTTTTTGAGAAGTTGCTGATAGACCTTCATAAATTGTCATCACTTGGTCATTATAAGCCATATTCATATTCATTGTGTACATGCCCATGCTTACTTCTTTTAATATCCGAAGAAACATAATGTCAAATCCATTGTCATATAACTTAGGTGCTTCTAGGTTCACATCTTCTTTTGTAAATCCAACAGGCTTTACAATTCCTTGCTCTTTAAATAGCTGTTCCATTTGTAACAAATAATAATTCAGTTCTTGCCATAAGCCTCCCAAAAGATTCTTACCTTGTTGTTCATCTGATGTTTCGATAAAGTATTCCAAAATTCCTATAATAAGGGTTTTCTCTTGGTAGGTGAGCCAAAGAGTTCCCACTTCTGATGCACTTAAAGGATTAGTTAAATCCAAAATTTTCCACTCCCCAGGTCTTTTTGCCTATTTTTTACAACTTTTTACAATTTATTCAACAAATGATAAAAAGGTAAAAAATAAAAATCACGACCAAAAATATTACTGAAGTATTTTTTGTGTGTAAAGGTATAATAAAACAACATTCACGCTGCGGATCGGCAAGCCGATCCTTGGTCCGCCACCAGTAGAAGCGGACTCAATTCGAAGAAGTAATACAGGCGGAAACATCCATCAGCCTTAGATAGCTCCTATCTTAGGCTGATGGACGTCGTGAATGCAAAAAACGTTAGGTGAGACCAGCTAAAATAATAAAAGTGGTGATGATAGGAATAGTGCGAGAAGAAGGGAAGAATTAAGTATCATTTAAGATAAAAAGCTTCTTTAATTCTGCAATATCGCCGCATCACAGATATTAGAAACCGATCTTACACAATCGGGCGCAAGAATTGAAAAAAGATGGACTGTTTTAGCAGTCCATTTTTCTTGGTCTTTAATCAGTTAAAGGGCCGTATTGTTCAATATTAAAGGAGAATTTTCTGGGGATGATAGCTTATAGCTGAAAAAAATGTTTCTTTGGGAGTGGAAATTAAATGAGACATTATATTGAATTTACTGTGGATGTAAAGCCTTTTCAAGCGGTTCAACTTATTATGAATGACAAGGATTTAAAGTCAGCTTTGATATTTGAGGATTATAAAGTTACTGGAGAAGACGAAAAAGAGATTTCAATAATAGTATTTGAAAAATTTTTTCTCCGAACTGGTAATACAGCTACGTTAACTGTCACTGTTGATAATTTTAACGGAGTGACAATTGTAAAGTGTATTTCAGCAGGAAATGGAGATGGAATTTTGGATATGGACTGGGGGGCAGGAAAAAGCTTTATTAAACCAGTAAGAAAAAAATTGGAATCACACATTATTGAAATAACGGAGGAGACATAATAGCATATTGGTTTGTGAAATAATCACTTAAAGTAACGCGGGCTTATCTTGAATAAGATTTAGGCATTGATCTTCAACAATCGGGCGCAATTACTGAACAATGAGCAGTCGCTATTTTTTACTAAACTCATCAGAATAGTTCTATCAATGATTGGATGTAAATAATTAAAAAACCCAGCTAATCTTTTCATGTGAAGGTAGCTGGGTTTTTAAAGTTGGATGTGCAAAATAACACTTAAAATAATCTCAAATTATCGGTTGAAAAAGTACCTTCCCTTCCGTAACAAATCTTATTTTAAATGACCGAATATACCCCCATTTCCAGCTTTAAGCTTCTTTGTCTAAGTCCTTATTTAATGATATCTTTGATCTTCAACAATTGCTTTTTTACTAACGAAGTAGTTTGCTTAACAATTATTTGGGAAAATCCCTTTTAATTAGTGTGCTCTATTGACCAAAGTTCTGGAATGGTAACAAAAATATATCCTTCCTTCTTCAAATATGGAATAAGTTCATCCAAGGCTTTTACTGTTCCTGTTAAGTCTTGTGTCCAATGTCCGGCACTATGCATTAGGACAATAGCTCCAGGGTGAATAGCATTCAACACTTTTTGTTTTACTTCGTTTGCTGGTAGGCTTCTCCAATCCTCCGAATCTACAGACCACCCTATACCACGATATCCCATTTTCCCCAATTGTCTGACCTGATCTTCAGTTAAAGCTCCATATGGAGCACGGAACAAATCAGATTTAATACCGATAATCGAAAAAATTTCTTGTTCATTCTTTTCAATTTCCCATATCATACTTTTTACATCGGTATCCGTTAGTTTGGGATGCCAATAAGTATGATTACCAATTGCATGCCCTTTACTATATATTCGTTTTGTAATATCAGGATAGGTATGAACTCGTGTCCCTAATAAGAAAAAGGTAGCTTTCACAGCATATTTATTCAAAATATCTAAAATTAAAGGAGTAAATCGAGTGTCTGGACCATCGTCGAAAGATAGTGCAATCACTTTTTGATTAGTATGTGCTTTATAAATCATTGTATTAGAATATTTTACTTGTAATGGGTATGCTGCTGAAGCCTGAGCTGAATTAGGGGAATAAACTAGTCCTACAAATAAGATAAAAAAACCTTGTACAATAAGAAAACAACGTTTATAAAACATGTCATTCCCTTCTTTCATGATACTTACCTTAGTATTGCGTTAAATGCAGTCATTATATCCACTGGTCGCTTTTTTAATTTGGCTTTGTTTAACTTGATTGTTGATTTTATAGAAAGAAATAAGCGTACTCAAATTAACTTTGAATACACTTATTTTTCGAATAACGAATAAATCAAAAGGATGCTATGTATCAACGTACAAATAATACTAGTAATTGTACGTTGAGGTAGTGGGTGCTCATCTTGAATAAGGTTAAACAATGATCTTCAATAATCGGGCGCTATTCTTGAAAAGAATAATGCCTTTTTTAGCAATCGGGCCAGATTGTGGAGTAACTCCTTTAAATAAAATTGGATATCTATGTTAAAGTTTAGAAGAGATTGTGAAGTTTTTACTTAGATGTAACGAAGCAGAATAGCGAAAAATGATTTATATTTAAATAGACGTTTTTAATAAAGCAAAAGGAGAGAAATCTTATGTTTTCTAATGAAGAAAGAGATTCTATTTATAAAGTTATTTATAACAGGAGAGATATTCGAAGTTTTTTGTCAACTCCTATCCCAGAAAACACGATACATAAAATATTAAACGCAGCTCATCATGCACCTTCAGTAGGATTTATGCAACCTTGGAACTTTATTTTAATTTCCTCTGACAAAGTTAAAGAAAAATTAGCTTGGGCAGCAGAAAAAGAAAGACAAGCATTAGCTATCCATTATGATGGGGAAAAAGAAATGAAATTTCTTGATTTAAAAATTGAGGGCTTAAAAGAAGCTCCTATAACTATTTGTGTAACATGTGACCCTACAAGAGGAGGTTCCCATGTATTAGGACGAAATTCAATTCCTGAAACAGATATTTTATCCACAGCCTGTGCTATTCAAAATATGTGGTTAGCATCTTGTGCTGAAGGATTAGCGATGGGGTGGGTAAGTTTTTATAAAAAGAATGATATTCGAAATATTTTAGAGATACCACCACATATTGACCCTATCGCTCTTATATCTATTGGTTACACTGATGACTACCCAGAAAAACCTATTTTAGAATTAGCTAATTGGGAAAAAAGGCGTTCTTTAGATCATCTTATTTTTGAAAATAAATGGGGAAGAAACTAAAGGTTTATTAAAGTAACAGGCGCATTACTTGAACAACGGTAATGCTTTTTTCTTCTTCAAGTAAACGGTAACGAGCAGCAGTCTAAGAGTTAAATGGGAAATTAGCCCAAATGCAAACCTATAGTATGTTAGTATTTAAGAAAAAGATTAAATGGTATATTGGAGGTCATTTAATATGATTCGGTTAATAATTCAATTCGGTATTTCCACTTTATTACTTTTATTTTCTACTTCTGTTGCTTGGTATGAAGGCAGTACAATTTTGGATAAATCTTTGGAATGGAGATACTCCACACCTTTTACACAGCTATTGTACGGAGAAGTTAGTGAGCCGAGTGAAATTTCTCAATTGGATTACTTTGTCTATGCAGCTAAATTTCAACCCACTTTCCCTATTATTATGGTTTTGAGCAGTTTATATTTGTTAATCCTTATTGGGTATTATATTTTCCAAGAAGAGAAGAAGGGGCTTGCCTACTATTTATCCTTTTTAGGTGGAGGATTATTTATATTAAGTTATTTTACTTCTAATTCTCCAATAGTTGGTGGTCAAATAATGTTCTATCTTTTCTTAGTGTGTGGTGTATTTTGTATAGTAACTGCCTTAATGAACTATTATCAAATTTTAAACCGAACAAGGGTAAAGATTACAAGCTAAAATATTGAGCTAACGGCTGGCTTTAGTAAAATAATTGAGAAGCTGTTTTAGTAGCCTTAATACTCAGCAATCGGGCGCGATTGCAGTA